>CAZOEH010000318.1:0-4068 GCA_964578785.1 uncultured Desulfonema sp.
GTTCCCATCCCGAACACGGAAGTTAAGCTCTTCAGCGCCGATGGTACTGCTCGGGAAGCTGAGTGGGAGAGTAGGACACTGCCGAAAATTTTATATATACCCGGAGCCTTTTAAAGGTTCCGGGTTTTTTTTGCTTTTTATTCGCTGGAATATGATGCGACTTTATGATAAATTCAGCATATGAAAAAAAATGTTGAGATGCATGAGAATGACATTTATAAAAGACTCAAATGGCTGATGTTCTGCAGGGTGCTTTTTTCTACTCTTCTGCTGGGATCCACGATCGTTCTTCAACTTGGTAAAATCCGATCACCTCTGGACAGACCGCTTTTAATGCTTTACAGCCTTATAGCAGGTATATTTTTGCTTTCATTCTTTTATACGGTGCTGTTTTATCGTATGAAAAATATGCAGCGTTTCGCCTCTATTCAGATTAGTTTAGATACCGTTATTGTAAGTTGTATAATTTTCGTTACCGGATGCTTTTCAAGTATCTTTTCATTTCTCTATCTTGTCGTAATAATTTATTCAAGCATACTTCTTTTCAGAAAGGGCAGCATGATAATAGCTGCGCTTTGTGCAATACAATATGGTTTAATTGTCGATTTGGAATATTACGGAATTATAACGCCTTTTCTGATGAAAGACAGCCTTGTTGCAGCAAATTATCCGTGGAGCCAGGTCCTTTACAAGGTATTAATTACAATAATTGCCTGCTTTGCAGTTGCCTTATTGAGCAATTTTCTTGCCGAACAGACAAGAAAAACAAGAAAGGAACTTATCGCTATGCAGGAGCGAGTTAAACGATTTGAAAAAATGGCTGCTATGGGTGAGATAGCAGCTGGGATGGCTCATGAGATAAAAAATCCTCTTGCTTCAATATCGGGTTCGATTCAGCTTTTAAGGGAAGATATGCGGGTTAACCCTTATCATGACAGACTTATGAGGATTATACTCAGGGAGGCCGATCGTTTAAGTTCCCTTGTAAGCGATTTTTTGATGTTTTCAAAGCCGCCGGCCGGTAAAACAGAAGCATTTGTACTTGGGAAAACACTGGAAGATATTGTTGATCTGTTTGATAAAGATATTAAATGTTCAGGCAGAATATCAATATTGACCGATTTTACTCCTGGTGTCTGGGTTAAAATGGACCCCGTTCATCTGCATCAAATTTTATGGAATCTCCTTTTAAATGCTTCTGAAGCTATTGAAGGATCAGGTCATATCAGGGTGAGGATGTCCTCATTTAAGAATAAATATGCTTTGGTGGAAATAAAAGACGATGGTTGCGGCATCCCGGATGAAACAATTAAATCAATTTTTGATCCGTTTTTCACTACAAAACCGAGCGGGACGGGGCTTGGCCTTTCGATAGTTCATAATATCCTTAAATCTTATGAAAGCTGGCTTGATGTTGAAAGCACAGTGAAGAACGGCTCTTCCTTTACATTTAAATTAAAGCAAATTGATTCACCAACTTAATCTTGACACTATTCATCAAATAAGTTACGTCCATCTACTCTATTTTTTTGATTTCTACCCTTATTTTATGATAGCTTTACCAAACCGTGACTGTCCGGGTTCTGTTTTCGAGCCCTGGTAAACCCTGCGGCAAAAACAATATAATACTATTAAGAAAGCATAAAACCGATGGATTTGGAAAAAACAAGCGAGATGCTGGAAAAGAGAAGAAATAAACTGTCTGAATTAAGAGATAATAATATCAACCTCTATCCTAATGATTTTAAAGTTTTACATACCGCTAAGGATATAAGAAACGCTGTAGAAGATTTTCCGGAATCAAAAACGGATGATGCGACTGTTTATTCTGTTGCCGGGCGGATGATGGCGATGAACCTTTTCGGCAAATCTTCCTTTATAAGATTTAAAGACCGGACAGGGCAGTTTCAGGCATATATAAGGAAAGATAAAGTGGGAGACGACGCCTATGCCCTGTTCAAGCAGCTTGATATAGGTGATTTTGTAGGAATCAGAGGTTCTGTATTTAAAACAAAAACAGGTGAATGGACCATTCTTGCTGTTGAATTGAGAATTGTTTGCAAATCAATCAGACCTTTACCTGAAAAATTCCACGGCCTTAAAGATCCGGAAAAACGCTATCGTCAGCGTTATCTTGATTTAATAATGAATCCGGAAATCAGGGAAATATTTATCAGGCGCAGTAAAATTGTTCAGGTAATACGCACTTTTTTTCTTGAGAGGGATTACATTGAAGCTGAAACACCTATGATGCAACCGATCCCCGGAGGGGCAGAAGCTACTCCGTTTCAAACTCATCACAACGCCCTTGGGATGGATCTTTTTCTGCGAATCGCTCCCGAACTATATCTTAAGCGGCTGGTTGTCGGTGGTTTTGAAAGAGTATTCGAGATAAACAGGAATTTCAGGAACGAGGGTGTTTCAACCCAACATAATCCTGAATTCACAATGCTGGAATTCTACGAGGCTTATGCTACCTATCAGGATCTTATGAATCTGACTGAAGATCTGTTTTCTCATTTGTCTTTGGAACTTACCGGGTCGACTTCAATTGTCTATCAGGAGAACAATATTGAATTCGGCCGGAAGTGGCGCAGAATAAGTCTTTTAAAGGCGCTGGAGGAAGTCGGAGGCATTGATCCTCTCCTCTTTAATGATAAAGATAAACTCCTTGAATTTGCTGATTCCAGCGGAATTAAGATTACAAAAAGTAACCGGATCGGCAAGATAATAACTAAACTTTTTGATGTTCTTGTTCAGCCGAAGCTGATCCAGCCTACGTTTGTAACCGACTATCCTGTTGAAGTTTCACCTCTTTCAAGAAGAAGCGAAAAAGATCCGACCCTGACTGAACGGTTTGAGCTTTTCATTGCCGGACGTGAAATTGCAAACGGATTTTCAGAACTCAATGATCCGGAAGATCAAAAAGCACGGTTTATGCAGCAGGTGGCGGACAAGCAGGAGGGTGATGATGAATCACACTGTATGGATGAAGATTATATCGAAGCTTTAGAGTATGGAATGCCGCCGGCTGCAGGGGAAGGAATCGGAATAGACAGGCTGACAATGCTTTTTACGGATGCTGCTTCAATAAGAGAAGTAATTCTTTTCCCGCATATGAAGCCGCAGACACAAAAGCAGGTCTGATGAATAGGTTTACCGGAGTCTTTCGGCAGCGTGCTTTAAATACTTTTTAGAAATCTGAAGAATGTATAAAATGTCTTTTGAATTATTCATTGGCGGCAGGTATTTAAGAGCTAGACAGAAGCAAGCTTTCATATCACTGATAACCATATTATCAATCGCGGGTGTTATGGTCGGTGTTATGGCTCTGATTGTGGTTATAGCAGTTATGGCCGGTTTTGAGTCAGATCTGAAATCCCGCATACTCGGAGTTGAATCACATGTTGTTGTTATGAGTCACAGCGGCTCCGTTTCCGGATATCAGGGGATTCTTAAACAGATTCTGGAAATAGAAGGAGTTGAGGCCGCTGCCCCTTTTATTTATACCCAGGTCATGCTTAAATCTTCCTCCGGAGTTTCCGGCGCCGTTTTAAAAGGCGTCGATCCGAAAACGGCAGGCCAGGTAGTAAAAAATCTTCGGGCTTTTTCACTGCAGCAAATTGAACAAGAGAACCAAACCGGTGCTTCTTCGGGCTTTATTCCCGGCATAATAATCGGAAAGGAACTTGCCGCTAGTCTAGGGGTATCGAAAGGCGACATGGTTTATCTGATATCGCCATCAGGCATGATATCCCCTGTAGGGCATTTACCCTCAATGCGGCAATTTATTGTTAAAGACCTGTTTGAGTCCGGGATACATGATTATGACGGTTCCCTTGCTTATATTAATATACGGGATGCCCAGAAGATATTACGAATGGGGAATGCTGTAACAGGTATAGAGGTACGCGTAAATGATATTTATAATGCCGGGAAAATATCCGAAAAAATTCTCAATGACTTGGGATTTCCCTACCGTGCAAGAGACTGGATGCAGATGAACAAAAACCTCTTTTCGGCTTTAAAGCTGGAAAAGACGGTAATGTTTATTATTTTAACCCTCAT
>CAZOEH010000319.1:0-1027 GCA_964578785.1 uncultured Desulfonema sp.
CTGCAATACCAAGCCCAAGAAAAACAAGTGTAAGCCAGGGATAAAGTTCAAATCGCCTGTCAAGATACACACCGATTGCAAGTCCGATAAATATCGAAAGCGCTACCTGCAAGCCAAGACTGCTGTAATATGCAAGTTCCCTTATATATCGTCTTGTTTCTCTTTTCAAAAGAGCGCTCTCAAATATAATTACGTGGCCCGTACAACCCCGGTAAAGCTTCTGCCCTCTAACACATGATTTTATTCAAGTCAATGCAAAATTGCATCAAAATCTGATGTTTTGACGGCGCTGTAAAAAGTATAAAATCCGGCCTGTTCCACTAAAATTTTGAATTCACTTGTCACTATTCACTATGCCGGAATTTTCACATGCCCGGCCCGGTCATCGTCCGAAACTTCGCCGATTATCGAAGCCGAAACGCCCTCATTAAGCAGAGCATCCAGACATTCTTTTGCTCTTTTTTCAGGAAGCGATATTACCAGCCCTCCTGATGTCTGGGGATCAAAAAGCATATCAATAACAACCTGTTTTACAGACGGCCCGATACTTATATTTTTACTGCAATAATCTTTTGTATTATAACTTCCGGCAGGAATCAGCCCCATAAGGGCATATTCTTCAGCCTTTTTAATAAAGAGAACCGAGCCGGAATGAATAACGATATTCTTGCCGCTTCCTTTGGCCATTTCGAGCACATGTCCGATAAGGCCGAACCCGGTAACATCCGTACATGCATTCGGATTGAATCTCAGCATTATTTCCGCGGCTTTTCTGTTGAGAGTTGTCGTAACTTCGATAAGCGCATTAATAGCCTCCTCATCGGCAACTTTCCCCTTAACGGCGGTTGCAATTATTCCGGTGCCTAAAGGCTTGGTCAGTATCAGCCTGTCGCCGGTCTTTGCGTTTCTGTTTGTCAGTATCCTGTCAGGATGAACTATGCCCGTAACAGAAAGCCCGTATTTGAATTCCCTGTCATCAACGCTGTGGCCGCCTACCAGCACAGCATCAGCCTCGTATATCTTTTCA
>CAZOEH010000319.1:1037-4051 GCA_964578785.1 uncultured Desulfonema sp.
GCAAGGGTCGCTTTCAGGATCTCTTCGGAAAGCTCACCGGACGGAAAGCACACTATATTCATGGCCGTTACCGGCCTCCCCCCCATCGCATATACATCGCTCAGGGAATTTGCAGCCGCTATACGGCCGAATTCATAAGGAGAATCAATGATAGGCGTAAAAAAATCAAGAGTCTGCACAAGTGCGGTTTCGGAATCGAGTCTGAAAACACCCGCATCATCCGATGTCTCCATACCTACAAGAAGATCGGGGTGGGTTTTTACGTGCAGGCTCTTTATTACGTTTTCCAGGACCCCTGGACCTATTTTGGCCGCTCAGCCCGAAGCCCGGACTTTTTCCGTCAGATATATTTTATTATCTTCTTTTTTCATTTTTTTTATGCTTCAGTTTCATGTTGCCGCAGATCTTCCATAGCGGAGTTTCCGGTTTGTATTTTAATATTTCAAATCTGAAATTCATTACCCGTGTCTCGTGAATCGCGGTTCTCTTTGTGCCTTTGCCGCTTTGCCGCTTTCTTCTCCTGATCCTCTCCCTTTATTAAGATCAGAAACTGATTTCGCGGCTGTCAAATACAGGTCCGTCCATGCATACATGAAGGTATCTGCTCTCATCCTTTCCCCCGACCGCACAGCCGAGACAGGCTCCGATTCCGCATGCCATGACGCTTTCCATGGATACCTGGCAGGGAACATTATACGTTTCCGCAATCCCTGCAAGACATTTCAGCATACCCGGAGGCCCGCACGCACAAATTGCTCCGGGCCGCTTTTCCTTTACAGCGGCCTCAACCGGGTTTGTGATAAAACAGGCTTCCCCTTCGCTTCCGTCATCCGTAGTAACAGTAACTTCAAGGCCGAGGTTTAAAAAATCATCCCTGCATAAAAGATCTTCTTTCGATCCTGCTCCGAGAAAAACTTTGACACCGGTGGAACAGGCCGTTTTTTTCTCAAGTATATATTTGGAAAGAAACAGCATGGGAGCAACTCCAATTCCACCTGCCACAACAAATATTCCGCAGGAATTTTCAGGCAAAGAGAAGCCTCTCCCGAGAGGACCCATGATATCCACCCAATCGCCCTCTCCGGCTTCCGCAAGCCTGCCTGTGCACTCTCCCACAACCCTGTAAAGGATTTCTATCCCTTCGCCTTCAATAATCCCGTGAATCGAAAAAGGGCGGCGCAGCAGAGGTGAAGCTCTGCCGGCAAGGCGCAGCATGACAAACTGGCCCGGTTTTGCGGCAATCAATTCTTTCCCGCATTTCAGGCCGATTTTATAATATGAGGAGCCCACACGTCTGTTCCAGAGAATCCGGACTTTTTCCGTTATCATATTCAAAGCCTCATCCCTATTCCTTCATCCCGATAACCGATACAAATCTTCCAGTCGTTTTTTCACCCCGGTAGGAAAAAAAGAGATCCGTGTTGCATCTTGTGCAGATTCCGCTCGAATAAATATTCTCCGGCATCACACCTGCGCCGCAAAGCTGATCGGTGCTTATCCGCCAGAAATTAAAATGATTCCCATGATCCCTGTACTTCCAGAACTGCCCGGGTATCTCCCTCTCATAGTTGATGAATTCCGCACAGCATGGCCCAAGGGAAGGGCTTATGCCAGCAAATATATCGGATGAACTGCAGCCGAAACGCTCTTTCATCACGCCTATTGTTCCGCCTATAATGTTTTTAATGCTGCCTCTCCACCCCGAATGGACATTCGCTATTACATTTCTGACCGGATCATACATGAGAACCGACTGGCAATCCGCAATTTTGATGGCAAGAATCCTGCTTTCAAGATCGCTTACCAGTGCATCGCCGACGAAAGGAGAAGCGTTCGATCCTGAAACAACAACAACTTCCGCATCATGCATCTGCCTGGTAAAAACAAGTTCGCCGCTGCTCATGCACATGGAAACAAGTGATCTGTTACGCTTAATCGCCCCTTCTTCATCTCCGACCGACAAGCTGAGATTCAGGCTGTCGTAAGGTTTACTGCTGAATCCCCCGTTTCTTGTAAAGACTCCATGCATTAATTTCGGGAATGAGGCCAGATTCGGGAACTGAAGAAACGAAACTCCGTTTACTTTTGTTGATATCAATTTACTTCTTCTCCGTATTTCCGGATATCTCCAGAATCCTGTTTATGATCGAGGAAGTCGATATTCCGGGCACAACGGAAATCCTCACGACTCTGCCGCCGGCCTCCTTGACAAAATCGGCTCCGACAATATTATCCTCCGCCCAGTCTCCTCCCTTGACAAGTATATCGGGCACGATTTTTTTTATAATATTCAAAGGATCCGGCTCATCGAATAAAATGATATAATCGACGCTTGCCAATCCTGAAAGCACCTCTGCTCTCTGCATCTGTGGAACAACCGGCCTCTTTTCGCCTTTTATAAGCCTGACCGATTCATCCGAATTGAGGCCGACTACAAGAATATCGCCCTCGGCCCTTGCGGCGGCAAGATATCTGACATGCCCGGCGTGCAGAATATCAAAGCATCCGTTTGTAAAAACAATGCGTTTACCGGACCTCTTCAGCCGGCTTGCCTTTCCGGCAATCTCGGTGTTCTTCAATAATTTATCCATACTTCTTCTTTTCCGGGTTTCAGGTTTACCGTTCTTAGTCTCCGGTTGAAAAAAAGTGCTGAGTATCAGGCTGCTCTCGCCAGCGTCAGCACATCAACACTAAGCGCACCGCCTTCAAAAAGCGCCTTTGCGCATTCATCCGCTGTGGCCCCGGTAGTATAAACATCATCGACAAGCAGCACTCTCTTACCTTCCACCGCCGAAACATCCTTCACGGTAAAAGCGCCCTTGATATTTTTCATCCTTTTCTCCCGTCCGAGGCCGGTTTGCGGTTCCGTATATCTTGTTCTTTCCAGAACATCCCTGCCTATCTTAAGGCCGACCGGCTCATGGATGAATTTTTCAGCCTGCTTTGCCATGTTTTTTACAAGGACATATGCCTGATTAAAACCCCGCTCCCTGAAGCGCTTAACGTGAAGCGGA
>CAZOEH010000320.1:0-4022 GCA_964578785.1 uncultured Desulfonema sp.
GAGTTGAATGTATTATAGACTTGGGAATACAGATTGAAAGCGGATCACTTCGCCCTAAACACGTACTTAAGGATTTTGATGAAGGCGATACCTATGTCGACGAGATGATTCAGGTCGATAATTTCATTAAAGCTATCCATTCTATTAAAGATACACATAAAGAAAACAAGGAGTTCCGTGAGAAGCTCTATGCCCCGAAAATTGACCGGGAGGAACAGCGCAGGATAAAAAAACTGATATCCGCAAATAACAATAAAATATTTGAACTTCTGAAAGAATGGCGTCTTGAAAGCGGCGTTCTGGACAGGATTGAATCGGCCATGAAAGGACATATAGGCTGGTTCGAGTCTATGGAAAAAAAGATAATTAATTGTGCGGATAAGACAGGTTCATCGTTATCGGAACTACGTGCTAATATTAAATCAAAGAATCATTTCACAAAATGGGCCAAACCCCGCTGCAAGCTCGGGAGGGATGATCTCGCGTCACTCTTTGATGAAATCAGAAAAAATCATGATCTCATAGAAGTAAGAGAACTTCAGATTAAATCAAATTGCCGCACATTGAGAAAAATAATGACCTCTGTTGCGGAAGGAAGATTGAATGCGAAAAGAGCCAAGAGCGAACTGACTAGGGCTAACCTGCGCCTTGTTGTAAGCATAGCAAAAAAATATACGAACAGAGGCCTCCAGTTTCTGGATCTGATCCAGGAAGGGAACATCGGCCTCATGAAAGCGGTTGATAAATTTGAATACCGGCGAGGTTATAAATTCAGCACATATGCAACATGGTGGATCAGACAGGCTATAACGAGGGCTATCGCCGATCAGGCAAGAACTATCCGTATCCCGGTGCATATGATCGAAACGATAAACAAGCTGATCCGTACATCAAGATATCTTGTCCAGGAGCAGGGACGCGAACCTTCTCCGGAAGAGATTGCTGAAAAAATGGAAATTCCGCTTGAAAAAGTCCGCAAAGTTCTGAAGATAGCGAGAGAACCAATATCTCTTGAAACGCCTATAGGAGAAGAAGAAGACAGCCATCTCGGGGATTTTATAGAGGATAAGAAATTCATGCTTCCTTCCGACGCGGCGATAAACCAGAATCTGGCCGAACAGACAAGAAAGGTTCTTGCTACTCTTACCCCGCGCGAAGAGAAGGTCTTAAGAATGCGGTTCGGAATCGGTGAGAAGGCCGATCACACCCTGGAAGAGGTAGGACAGGATTTCCAGGTGACTCGCGAACGTATAAGACAGATAGAGGCCAAGGCGCTCAGAAAACTGAGGCATCCTACAAGGAGCCGGAAGTTAAAAAACTTCATTGAAATGTGACGGGTACGATTTTTTACGAAGCCGTCAAATGTAGTGCTTGACAAAGTATTCTTATAAATATAAATGTCAGGCGCTAAGAAGGTTTGAGGGCCCATAGCTCAGCTGGTAGAGCCACCGGCTCATAACCGGTCGGTCCCTGGTTCGATCCCAGGTGGGCCCATACTTGGAGATCTTTTAATAACTCACTGCCCCGCTCCGGCTATAAGCAGGGTGTTATGAACGGATCTTATCAGTTAACGGAGAAGAAGGTGACTTGCCCCAATAAAGGTCATCAAAAAATGGTATATTTGACTTGCTTTAAAAAAGACCGGATATTTCTATTTAAGGGCGTGGTTGAATGAAACCGCGCCCTTTTTTATTGAATTCATGGTTTGTATGAGTTCATCAATAATAAAGGATCATCAGAACGATGATATTCTCAAATGTCCGTAACAGTATCTGATGTTGTAAGTTTAATAGAAAAAATTGCTCCGTCCAGGCTTGCTGAAGAATGGGACAATCCGGGTCTTCAGGTGGGTAATCAGGATCGGCCGGTAAAAAAAGTATGGATCTCACTTGATCCGACCCCTGATGTTGTTGATGCCGCATGTAAAAGCAAGGTGGACCTTCTGATAACGCATCATCCTCTGATATTTAAACCTTTAAAATCGATAGATTTTGCTTCACCGGCAGGTTCTGTTATTTATAAAGCGGCGGTCTGCGGGCTGGCTGTTTTTTCGGCGCATACCAATCTTGACAGCGCACAAGAGGGCCTGAATGATCTTCTCGCCCTTCATATAGGCCTTAAAAATACAAGGGCGCTCAGCGTGTCCTGCGAAACAGGAAAATGTAAGTTCGTAGTATATGTTCCGGCCGGGCATGAACAGAAAGTAATGAAGTCTCTCTTTGAAACTAAAGCGGGAATAATCGGTTCATACACGTGCTGTTCCTTCAGGAGCGAGGGAAAGGGAACTTTCAGGCCCGGTTCTTCGTCAAAGCCTTTTATAGGAAAGATTGATGAAATTTCGGATGTGAACGAGGTAAGAATTGAGGCGGTTGCAGGGAAAGCGGATATTCTGGAAGTCATTGCCTGCGTGAAAAAAAGCCATCCATACGAAACAATGGCATATGATGTATATCCGCTCCTGGAGTATGCTAACCCGTCGGGTATGGGCCGTGTGGGCGAGCTTGAAGAAAGGACGGAACTTTATATTCTCGCCGAGAAGATAAAACGGAAACTTGGTTTGAAGAATGTAAAAATATCCGGTAATCCGGGGCTTTATGTGACTCATGCCGCAGTTTGTTCGGGAAGCGGATCGGGCCTGTTGAAGGATTTTTTCAAGTCGGGCGCCCAGGTTTACATTACGGGCGATTTACGTTATCATGATGCTAGAGCAGCGGAGGCGGAAGGACTGGGTCTTATAGATATCGGTCATTTTGCGTCCGAGCATATTATTGTTGAAGAGCTGGCCAGACGGCTCGGAGCGATGACAGCGGAAGCCGGTTATGATGTTATGGTTGAAGCTTGCGGGATAGAGCGTGATCCGTTTGATGTTTTATGAAACTGGGGATGGGCTTTTTGCGATGCCTTGATTGTGGTCGAGTTCGTAATAAGTCCGAATTCAGGCGTGAAAGTAAAAGCACTCCGCTGTGGAGACTTTTATAAATCCGTCGTTAACGTATTTAAAAATTTAAAATTAAAATGATTAATATGAAAGAACAGATAGGAATTCTGGTTCAGTTGCAGGAAATCGAAATTGAAGCAAACAGGATTAAATCGACCCTTGAAGGTGTTTCCGGCAAGATCGGCGGCCTCGATGCGGAGCTGAATTATGCCGGGCAGGAGATAGAAAAGGGTAAAGCGCTTATTGACGAATTGAAAAAAAAATACCGCTCATACGAGTCGGATTATCAGACCAACCTTTCTTTGTATAATAAAAGTCAGGAGAGGCTTTCAGCAGTAAAAACGAATAAAGAGTATCAGTCGATTTTAAAGGAGATTGATGACATAAAGGCAAAAAACTCCGGAATCGAAGAGGGAATGCTGAAAGATCTTGACGTTATAGAAGTGGCCGAGAAAGAAGTCTCCCGGCTGAAGGAGGAGTTCCTCTCAATAGAAGAAAGGATAAAAACGGAAAAGAACATTTTAATCGATGAATCCGAAAAGGACAAGTCGAACCTTGCGGCGCTTGACGAAAAGTGGGGAAGTATTTCAAAAAACGTTAATTCAGGCCTGATGCAGAAGTTCAACATGGTCAAGGAGCTGACAAAGGGAACCGCAATTGCGCCGGTATCCGATTCGATCTGCAGCGGGTGCAATATGAATATTCCACCCCAGATGTATAATGAGCTTCAGAGGTTTGACAGCATAAAGTTTTGTCCTCACTGCCAGAGAATAATTTACTGGGGGAAGGAAAGTCCCATGCCTTAAATGGCAGAGGGCGGGAAGTATATATGTTATGAAGTACGGCAGGAGCAATCCAGACGACCGCAGGACCGTATTCCGATCCTGAGGAAAGTCCGAACACCGCAGGGCAGGGTGCTCCATAACGTGGAGTCGCGGCAACGCGAAGGAAAGTGCAACAGAAAGTATACCGCCCTGCTTTATGCAGGGTAAGGGTGAAAAGGTGCGGTAAGAGCGCACCAGTTCTCCGGGTGACCGGGGAAGCTTTGTAAACCCCACCCGGTGCAAGACCAAATAGGGGAGTG
>CAZOEH010000321.1:0-2394 GCA_964578785.1 uncultured Desulfonema sp.
GCATGTTCTCGAAAATGCCGCCCGCCGGATTGCCGGCAGCCGTTAACAGCAAATCAGCGTAGCCCTGCTGTTTTCATTCCGGAACAACTGACGCATCAACGGCTACTAATCCGTCTCTACAGGCAATCAGAGGATTAATATCTATCTCTTTGATCTTCGGATTGCTGCAGCCGAGCTCTCCTATACTCACAACGATCTTTGCGAGACGATCCCTGTCAACCGGCGGATATCCGCGGAACCCGTTCAAGAGCTTCTGCGATTTAAGACGTCCTATCATCGAAAGAGCTTCTCCATGACTTACCGGCGCAACCGCAAATACTGTATCTTTCAATATTTCGGTAAAAATCCCCCCGAGTCCCAGCATGACGCAGGCGCCGAACTGCGGGTCCCGCACCATTCCGGCAATTAGTTCCAAACCGCTTTCCACCTGCTTCTGCACAAGAATCTTTCCTTTACCGCCCATTTTCATATTCAACTCGCCGAAAACCTTCTTTATTTCATCTTCAGAAGAGACGCCAAGCCGCACCAGGCCTGATTCCGTCTTATGTATCTCTCCGGGCAGAACTCCTTTCATTACCAGAGGAAAGCCGAACAAGCGGGCGGCATCGAAGGCCTCTTCCGCAGAACCCGCGATCTTCTCATCAACAACGGGAATAGAATATCCGGCGAGGATTTTTTTTGAGACATGCTCATCGAGTGCGCCCGTTCTGTTCTCAATATCCGCCTTATATTTTTCAAAAATTGCGGGTCCCGGCTTATAAGATGGAGGAATGTTTTTTTGAGGTTTTTTGCGTTCAAACACGGCAGCCATACATTCAACAGCCCTGTAAAGTTCCCGATATACGGGAACTCCAAGCTTTTGTGTGTGAGTCTGAAATTTTTCCGCTTTTTCAAACTCCCCGAGAAGCCAGCAGAACATAGGTTTATTTGATTTTTTCGCAATTTCTATGAGATTTGAAATATCAAAGTTGAGCGCAAACCCTCCCGCATAATAATGGAGGAGTAACGCGTCAACATTCGGATCCGCACAAACGGCTTTTACGGCTTCACCATACGCTTTTTCGGAACCACCCTTTTCAACGGCAGGCCAGAGGTCAATCGGATTTGCAACCGGCATCCATTCGGGATTGATTTTTTTAAGAGCATCCTTCGCTGGCCCGGAAAGTTCGGCTATTGAAAGCGTCGTTTTCTCAATAAAATCCGAAGACACTATTCCTGCTCCCCCGCTGAATGTCAGAACCGCGACACCTCCCGTGACTCTGCGGGGAACTTCCGGGTACATTGCGAGCGCCCTGCACAGGTCCATCATCTGTTTAAAATCAACCGCTTCAACAACACCGGCCTGAGCCAGGGCGCCGCTGATTACAGCGCTGTTTCCCGCAAGGCTTGCCGTATGGCTCATGGCTGCCGCGGCTCCTTTCGCGCTTTTTCCGCCTTTCAGCACCACAATCGGTTTTAATGAACGGCGGCAGATATCCAGAAAACGACGCCCGTCTGAAAAGGACTCAAGATATAATCCCACAACAGCAGTTTCCGGATCTCCCAGGAAGTATTCAAGGAGTTCGCATTCATCGACATCCACCTTGTTACCTATTGAACAGACTTTGCTGATTCCCATTACTCCGTGAGACATGATATCTATTATGAAACCTGCTGAAAGCATTCCGCTTTGCACAATAAGAGAAACATCTCCCTTGATGAAATCATAATTCCAGATAGACGGTGAAACAAAAGAAAAGACCTGCCTTGAATGCACATCCACAAGCCCCATGCAGTTTGGCCCCCAAAGTCTGATTCCTGTTTTTTCACATATATCCTTCAATTCGCTTTGCAGCGACTTGCCGCTCTCTCCTGTTTCGGCAAAACCCCCGGATTGAATCATAACTCCGGAAATCTTTCTTTGAACGCACTCCCGGATTACATCAGGCACAAGCCGGGCCGGGACAAACACAATGGCAAGATCAACAGGGTCAGGCACATCCGTCACTGAGCGATAACATTTCAGACCATCTATCTCCGGATAAGCCGGATTGACCGGATAAATCTTACCTTTGTATCCCTTTAACAGGTTTTTAAGTATGGAGTTTCCCCCTTTATTCGGATTGGAGCTTGCCCCGATCAGCGCGATTCCCTTCGGTCTGAAAAAAAATTCCATAAACATTTCCTTTCCGTTCTCTTCTCCGCCTCAGGCGGATTCGTTGTGAAAGCCGGACTTTTTATGAACCCGTCAACTTTGTCAAGTTAAAACGAACAATCGTTCGCTTTAGCTTGACAATCTTTGCTTATCTCCCGTATTTTCATAGACAAAAAATATCATCGGCATAAAATTTTAGTATTATCGTAAAAAGTTTGAGATATTTCTTTATTAGTCATTCCCGCGAAAGCGGGGCACCT
>CAZOEH010000321.1:2404-4012 GCA_964578785.1 uncultured Desulfonema sp.
GAAGCGTGAGCGCTATCCAGTTTTTTAAATTAGTTCTGGACTCCCGTTTTCACGGGAGTGACGGATTCCTGGTCTTTTTACAAATTCATCTACTTTTTATCATCCAGAGGATTCCAAATGCTTATTTACGCCGTCGCAGACATCCATGGCCGAAAACACAGGATATCCTCAATTCTCGACACCATTTCGGAATCAAAGCCCGATCTGCTCGTTCTCGCAGGTGACGTAAATTCGTTGTTTAACCCTTCAAATATCATGTCTTATTTTAATAATACCCATTTGCCGGTTCTTGTGGTTCGAGGCAATACAGATTCAAAAAAAATTGCGAATCTTTCCCCTGTTTCCTCAAATATTTCATTTTTGCACTTTTCAGAAATTGTTATTAACGGATTCTCTTTCGCAGGCGTCAGCGGAACAATCCCGGTGCCATTTTCATCTCGTATTCAATTTCGTGAAAAGCAGACAACTGAAAAACTTGAACCCCTGGTGAAAAAAGATACGATTCTTATAGCTCATCCACCTCCTTTCGGAACACTTGATAAGGTTCTCGGCAAGTTTCACGCAGGATGCAAAATCCTTCGGGAAATAGTTTCAAAGCGCCAGCCACAGCTTTTTATATGCGGACATATTCATGAAAGGCCGGGATACGCCTTTTTAGGAAAGACGCTTGTCGTAAACTGCAGTATTGGAATGAAGGGAAAAGGAGCGCTGATTAAGCTCAATATTGACAGACCGCCCGTCGTCGAAATGGTGTGAATTGATGGATTTTATAAGCCCATCAAATCTTTTTTACTTTTTGCGAAGGTATCAAATTGATTATAAGCGTAAGCCGCAGAACCGACATTCCGGCATTTTACACCGAATGGTTTATGAACAGAATCAGAACTGGTTTCTGCACAGTACCAAATCCTTTCAACCCGAACCAGGTTTCAAATATTTCTCTTGAGCCGGAAAATGTTGATCTTTTTGTATTCTGGACGAGGAACCCAAAACCTCTTATTCCTTATTTAAAAGAACTTAACGCACGGGGTTACAGTTATTATTTCCTTTTCACCCTGATGGACAATCCACGGATTCTCGATCCGAAATCTCCTTCTCCTGAAACATCTCTCAACACTTTCAGGAAGTTATCCGATCTCGCGGGTCCTGAAAAGGTAATCTGGCGGTATGATCCGATAGTATTGAGCAATGTTACAGATATTGAATTTCATAAACAGCGATTTGAGTTTATTGCAGACAGGTTGCGCGGCCATACTTTCCGGTGCATTATAAGTTTTATGGATATTTACAGAAAAATGGAATCAAGACTTAAAAAGGCAGGTGACAAAGGCTTGGTGCTACAAAAATGTGATGATTATAATTTATCCGTTCTTTTAAATTATCTGGCAGAAACAGCCTGTAAAAACGGAATCGAGATAAGAAGCTGCGCTTCAAAAAAAGATCTGACCGACTTCGGCATACCCGCCGGAAAATGCATAGATGATAATTACATTACAAAAACTTTTGGTAAAAACCTTGAATTAACAAAAGATCCTTACCAGAGGAAAAACTGTAATTGTGTTTCAAGCAAAGATATCGGAATGTATGACTCCTGTCTTTACGAATGCC
>CAZOEH010000322.1:0-4009 GCA_964578785.1 uncultured Desulfonema sp.
GTAAAATAATGAACCGCAAGCACTGCTCCGCCCCGCAGGGCTGTTTCCACCTTCCAGTATCCCGGCCGGACGCGGGTGAGAATGATGTCCCCGACTTTGCCCGAAGATTTCAGTCTGTATTAATTGATTTTTTTGTGCAATATATGATAACGATTAAATATAATAAGACATCAATATTTATATCATTACAGATTTCTAACAAACCAAAATATTGGCTAATTCTACACAATGATTAATATCCAACATGCAGGAGATATCACAGCAGACTTAAGGCCAATAATAGCGGCTTTCAAGGATATCGGCTATCAGAAGCACCTTATTTGTTCTGATTATGAATTTGCTGATTTTTTTGAACAGTCCGCCCTTACCCGTCATATTAAGCTTGGTGTGTTTGGCCAGGAACCTCTGACCTACCGCTCAGCCTGTTTTGGCTTGGACATTCGAAAGCCTGAAGATTTTAACGAGGTTTCCATCAATGAACTTCGTGCTTTCGGCTCTCCTATTCTCTTTATCATACAAAACGGAATCACACGAACCTGGCGCAATACCGGTCAGCGATTAATTCCAGAAGATGAAATTAAAACAGACCAGCTTCCAAATTTCATTAAAAGCAAAAAAGAGATTTGGGAACCGGAAGTTATGATTCGTGCAAAAACCGGTTTCAAAAAACCCGGACCAAGACAGCTTGATTTTATTGATATGGGATTAATGCCAGCACTTGAAACAGAAGCATCAAGAAAACTGGATGGGATTATCAGAGAGGTTCTTAATGCTGTTGAAGATGCGCATTCAAAAGACAACATAAAGTTTGATGCGCAAAAAATATTCCAGATATTATTTCGGTTTCTAACTGCAAAGTTGATAAAAGACAGCCCAATCCCACAGTCAAATGATATAGATTTTAAATTCCCAGAACAAACCTTAAAAATTGTTTCAGAATATTACGGTAGCTCTGAAAAACCATTAATAAAAAACATACCTAAAGACATATTAATTTGTATGTCAGATAAGATCAGCGGAATTTTTTCATTAAAAAATATCTCAGTGGATACTCTCACGTACATATATGAAAATACTTTTGTCACCGAAAAAAGCCGGAAAATTATGGGGATTCACAGTACACCCTCATATGTAGCAGAATACGTTCTTTCTCAGCTTCCGATTGAAGAATTACCTGGTAAGAAATGGAATTTTCTGGATCCAACATGCGGGCACGGAATATTTTTGATTGCTGCTATGAGGCGCATGCGGGAACAACTGCCGGCGAATTGGTGCGGTAAACGGCGTCACCAATTCTTTGTTGAAAGGCTTCACGGTATAGAGATTGACGCTTTTTCCATTGAAGTTGCACGAATGTGTTTAATGCTGGCTGATTTTCCAGAATCCGACAATTGGGATTTACATCATGCGGATATTTTTTCAGGAAATATTCTTGAACAAAAAACCACCGAAACAACAATTCTTATCGGCAACCCGCCTTTTGAGACACTTATTGTAAACGGTAAGGAACAGCCGAAGCCCGCGCATCTTTTAAACAGAGCCCTTCCTGCAATATCTCGGGCGGGTATGATCGGCATGATTTTGCCGCGGTCTTTTCTTGATGGTAATGATTATAAGAACGAACGATCCATTTTGCTCAAAGGTTTTGAAATTCTGTCTTTGACTTCCCTTCCTGATAAAATCTTTCTTTATTCTGAAGCTGAAACAGTTATACTTATAGCCAGAAAGAGAAAAGAAAAAAATGATAATTTGACAACCTATCGGGAAGTAAAAGATTATCACAAAGAACGGTTTCGTTTGAATGCGGAAACTACATGGGAAGATAACGTTCCACAGGTCTATTTCTCTGAATATCAGCAAAACAGGTTGATAATTCCTGTATTAAGGGAAGTATGGAACTATCTAAGCATGCTGCCTAAATTAAATAAATATGCAGATATAAAAATTGGTGTTCAATATAAATCCGCCTCAGTTGAGGACAGGCTTTCTGAAGTAGTTCAGACAAAACCCTTTCCAGGATCAAAACCTGGAATTTACAATATGACTGGCGGATTTAGAGCCTTTGTGGCAGAAGATACCGTTTATTTAAATACTGATAAAAAATTAAGAAGAAGAAATGCTTGGGGCTTTGACTGGGCTCGCCCGAAAGTAGTTGTGCCGGCAGCTCGTACTTCAAGAGGGCCTTGGCGATATGTTGCCGCAATTGACAAAATGGGCCGTATTATCAGCCGTATGTTTTACGTAATTTGGCCAACTCAAAAAACCATGAATGTAGAATTACTTGCCGCCCTGCTAAATTCACCTATAGCACAAGCATTTACTTACGCCCATAGTTTTCAACGAAATATCCCTAAAAGAGTTTATAATTCCATACCTGTCCCTCTAAATTTTGAAAAAGCGGACTTACTCATACAATCACTGGTGAATAAATACATAACGATTCAATCTTCAGACCCTGAAGCAGCCAAGGCGCTTCTGCTTGCAATCGATGCGGAAATACTGAAATTATATAACCTGCCGCCAAAACTGGAAAGACAATTGCTCGATATATTTTGGGGCGATACTCGAAGGAAGGTACCCTTTCAATTCAATGGTTATATTCCACCGGAAAACGGGTCATGGATTCCTTTGCACATCTTTATTTCAGAGCAATATCAATCGGCGACTCCTGAAAAAATCCTGAAAAAGATTCAAAAGCAACCTGACGAAGAGCTTCTCAGGGACATAAAAGAAATTTGGCAGGAAATCCCATGAAACAGAAAGACTATCTGCTTGATACCAATATTATCCGATATATTCATGAGCTTGAAGCAGGCAGTCAAAGTAGTGAATGCCGGAAGTTAAGAGAGAAGCTTGAATCGCTGCCGAAAAACACCAGGATATTCTTATCACCGGTTACAACCGGCGAGGTTGAATATGGTCTTAGGGTGGGGCCGTTTGATGATCCGGATAATGAAAAGTATAAAAAACTGGTTAATATTCTGACAAGCTATCCTTGTCTTAGTATTGATTGCGATATCGCCCGCCAATATTATTCTCTACTCCGGGCAAGGCTTTATGATAAATATGCGCCCAAACGAAAAAAAGGCCAGTCATCCGGAAAAAAACGTATTGAAGAATGGAAAGATCCGACTACTTCAAAAGAACTTCAAATACAGGAGAATGACCTGTGGATAACGGCCGTTGCATTGGCATACAACCTGATACTTGTTACAGATGATGCAATGTCGCCTATTCATGAAATAGCCGGTAGTGATATTGAATTTAAGAACTGGATAAAATAACTCCCAATTTTAACTAAGGTGAATTCACCTATCTATCTGGGGCGATCCGGGCTATATAGGGGACATCAATATATAAATTGACGAAAGGGCGATGGGGTAATGGGAAGTATAAGGGATATCCTTCACGCAGATCATTCAATGCCGATTCCTGACAGATACTTGTTGTGCAATCGTGTAAGCAAAATGAGCGCAACGACAGAGCCAATCAGACACCAGAACATATCGGTTTGTGTGTCCCATATATAGCCTTGTGTTCCGAGGAAGGCTTCGGTATCGGCCGGATTGGAAAGGGAAGCCAGCCATTCAATGATCTCATAAAATGCTGAAAAAGCGAGAGGGACGGCAACAGAGATAACTCCGAGCCACTTTCCCGGCTTCAGAGGCGATGTTCGTGCTACGATTTCGCGCACGTAAATCGCCGGGCCGAAACCCTGCATGATGTGACCGATCTTATCGTAGTTATTACGAGTCCAGCCGAACCAGTTTTCCATCCAGAAGCCTAACGGCACTTTGGCGTAAGAGTAATGGCCGCCAAGCATCAGTATCATGGCGTGGATAGCGATAAGGGTATAGGTTAGATCGGATAACGGAAATCTCCTGTATGTAAGAAGCATGACCGGCAAAGCAATCATGAACGGGGCTGTTTCCAGAACCCAGGTGAGGCGGGTGTCATGCGGCCTGATTCCCGACCAAACCCAGAAAACAGATACTATTATAAGCAATAT
>CAZOEH010000323.1:0-3988 GCA_964578785.1 uncultured Desulfonema sp.
ATTTCCGAATTGGAAACGCAATAGTGTCTATCTTTAGTTTCCGGATGGACACTAGTTAGTTTCCATCAGGAAATGATATGTGCTTCAAATGTTTGACCTGAAGTTGATTTGTATTATAATAGAATCTTTAAGCCTTCATGAATGAATGCGAAATTCTTTCCGGTTCAGATCCGGCCGGGTTTGGAATATGATGTGAAATCGGTTAATTTAATAAAACCATATTTTACCGAAAACCGTATTGCTATAACCGCCGGTCTCTTATGCCTCATTGCAGTGGATTTTCTGCAGCTTGTGATCCCGCGCATAATAAAAAGAGCTATCGATGACCTTACGTTGTTCCGGGCAGATTCCGGAAAACTTGCCGTATATGCGCTATGCATAATCATTATTGCGTTATTAATGGCTTATTTCAGATATTTATGGAGAAAATATCTCATAGGCACATCAAGGATTGTGGAAGAAGGCTTGAGAAACAGGCTGTTTGCCCATATTCAGACCCTTTCTTCATCTTACTTTGACAGAACCAAAACCGGCGATCTCATGGCTCATGCCACAAACGACATACAGCATGTCAGAATGGCAATAGGAATGGGGATAGTCGCCCTGACGGACGCGGTGATTTTAGGCTCGGCAGCCATAGGTTTCATGGCCTATATCAATACAACCCTTACCATGTTTGCTCTGATCCCGATGCCTCTTATTATATTCGGAACAAGGTTTTTCAGCAGAAAAATGCACAGGCTTTACAAATCGGTCCAGGAATCTTTTTCGGAACTCACCGAAGCGGTGCGCGAACAGTTCGCAGGAATCCAGATAATCAAGGCCTATGCCCGGGAAAAAGAAGAGAGCCTCAATATTGAAGCAAAGTCGAAAGATTATATCGACAGGAATATAAGTCTTGTCAGGGTTACCGGTTTTTTTTTCCCGATGATGCTCCTTTTGTCGAATATAAGCCTTGCCACAGTGCTTTATCTCGGAGGAAGGCAGACAATATATTCTACAATAACTCCCGGCGATTTTGTGGCCTTCATAAACTATCTTGGCCTTATCACCTGGCCGATGATGGCAATGGGATGGGTTACCAATCTGATCCAGCGAGGGAAAGCTTCTCTCGACAGGATAAACAGCATAATGGAAACCGCTCCCGAAATTTGCGATACCGGCAATTCAAAGAGAATAAAATACAGAGCGGGCGAGATAACCTTTGAAGATGTAGCCTTTTCTTACAGCCAGGATTCGCCACAGGTCTTATCGGCTATCAATATCAGCATTGACAAGGGAAAAATCCTCGGTATTGCGGGACCTCCGGGAAGCGGGAAAACCACCCTTTTGACTCTTATTCCGAGGTTGTATGATGTTTCGGGCGGACGGATACTCATTGACGGTGAAGATATCCGCACAATAAACCTTTCCGATATAAGATCAATGATCTCTTTCATGCCCCAGGAGCCTTTTTTGTTTGCCGGGACAATTCGCGACAATATAACCCTTGGGAGCAGAAACATAGAAGATTCCGGGCTTGAAGACCTGCTGGAGAAAGCCTCCCTTTCCGGAACGATAAAGAATTTTCCGGCAGGTCTAGATACGATCGTGGGAGAAAAAGGCATTATCCTTTCCGGAGGCCAGAGACAGAGAATCGCCCTTGCAAGATCACTTCTCTCCGATTCACCCATATTAATTCTTGATGACCCGGTGAGCCAGGTTGATGTTGAAACCGGCTCTGCAATTATAAGGAATATAAGATCCATGGCGGAAGAAAAGACAATTATCATAGTTTCGCACCGGCTTTCAGCGCTCTCCTTTGCCGATAAGATAATAGTGATCGACAGGGGCAGGATCACGGAATCGGGAAACCATGCTTCGCTTATAGAACTCGGGAAGTATTATGCAAAAACATTCGGAATGCAGGCGATAGAAGAGGAAATGAATGCGATTTGATTACGGATACGAGGAAGAAAAGCTGGGCAGAAATTATGACCTGAATCTGCTTAAAAGGCTTTATGCCTTTGGAAAGCCGTACAAGTTTCTTTTTTTCTGGTCCGTTATTCTTGTCTTATCCATAACACTGCTCGATCTCTCCCTCCCGTACATAACCAAGATCGCAATAGACAGATACATAGTTCCGCGTGCGGCTCCGCATGAAAATATTCTGAAACCGGATGGGAAGAAGACAGGATATTACAGGGCAAGCTTAAGTGATCCCGCTGTCCGGAAGCTTATTTCAGAGCGCGGTATCGTATTTAAAGAGGAGAACTCTTTTGCCTTTATCCCGCTCGATGAAATCAGGAAAATGGATAAGGGGGATATCTATATTCTGAGAAAGAATGATTTTAAAGGAGTGGGAATTACCGCCTCAATTCTTCTTCTGCTTGTAATAGCCGGTTTTTGTCTCAACTTTTTTGAAACCATAGTGATGGAATATGCAGGACAAAGGATAATGCACGATCTGAGGATGCGCCTCTTTAACCATATTCAGGCGCTTCCTGTCTCTTTCTTCACCAAAAATCCGACCGGAAGGCTCGTAACAAGAGTTACAAGCGACATCCAGAATATGCATGAATTTTTTACTTCAGTCATCGCCTTTCTTTTCAAAGATGTCTTCCTTCTTGCAGGAATATTGGTAGTGCTTATCAGCATTGACTGGAAACTCACGCTTGCGTCATTTACGGTCATTCCCTTTGTCATCCTTGCCTCATTCCGTTTTTCAGGGCGGGCAAGGGATGCTTTCAGAACGCTTAGAGTCAAAATAGCCGAAATAAATTCAAAGATTGCTGAAACCATCGGCGGGATAAAGGTAATACAGCTTTCGGGTAAGGAAAATGAAAATTATGACAGATTCGAAAAGCTGAATCATGAAAATTATATCGCAGGGATGGAACAGATCCGGGTTCTTGCGGTCTTTATGCCGTTAATAGAGCTTCTCGGCTCAGCTGCTGTCGCCCTGGTTATTTTTTACGGCGGAATCAGCGTTATTGATGAAAAAGTAACTCTTGGCGCGCTGGTCGCTTTCATATCCTACATGAAAATGTTCTTCAGACCGATCAGAGATATTGCCGACAAATACAATATCCTGCAAAACGCCATGTCATCAGCTGAAAGAATATTTATCATCCTGGATACCAGGGATACAAATGATACAAAGGATACAAAGGATACAAAAGACGGAGAATCGGAATCTTCAATATTATTAACCGACCGGCTGAAATTCGATACAATAAAAAGCGTCGAATTCAGGAATGTTTCATTCGGCTACGTTCCGGGAGAAGAAGTACTTTCTGACATATCGTTTGAGATGAAGGCCGGCGAAAAAATCGCGATAGTCGGTCCGACCGGAACCGGTAAAACAACTCTTCTTAATCTGCTGACAAGATTTTATGAACCTTCATCGGGACAGATTCTTATTAACGGAACCGGCATAAAAGAAATTACCCCTTCTTTTCTCAGATCGAAAATGGCTATAGTCATGCAGGATTCCTTTTTGTTTTCGGGGACTGTGCGTGAGAATATAGCCAGGGGAAAGAGCGGCATCACTGACACGGAGATAGATCGGATCATGGATCTTTCGAATTGCAGGGAGATAATCGACAGGCTCCCTCTGGGTCTTGATACCGTATTATCCGAAGGAGGAAAATCGATTTCAAGCGGGGAGCGTCAGCTCATATCGATAGCAAGAGCTTTCGCCCGCGATCCGGAAATCATAATGCTTGATGAGGCTACATCATATGTCGACTCTGAAACTGAACGTCAGATCGAAACTGCATTGAACAATCTCATGGAAGGCAGGACATCGATCATTATTGCTCACCGCCTTATGACCGCCCATAGGGCGGACAGAGTAATCGTATTAAATAAAGGGAAATTAATTGAATCGGGAACCCACGAAGAGCTCATGAGGTTGAAGGGATTTTATTACAGGCTGAACAACATATGACGGCTTTGTAAAAAGTCATTCTGCTGTGTTGCACTTCATCTTTCGTCATTGCAGCGT
>CAZOEH010000324.1:0-791 GCA_964578785.1 uncultured Desulfonema sp.
CTGGCTGTCGCGCCGCTTGTGCTCGCTTTGGTCGTCATGCATTTTGTTCTTGCTCCGATCCATAAACTCCAAGCCGTCGCCGGGAACAACTCTCAGCAGGCGCAGCTCTACATCGCCCCGCTGAACGAACCGACCCTAACCAGCGAGTCAGTGGTGGTCGTCAACGGGCCTTTGGCCTTCTATACCTCGCACTTCTCTGTCATGCAGACGGCCCAAGGTCTCCCCGTCCCCAGGGACATCAGAATTCTGACGCCGAGCTTCACGGGGGTGGAGTTGGAGCGCCCCGACGAGCGGTCCCTGATTGTCCGTCCTTCAGGCGGCTACCTCCTGCATCCGTTCGATACCCTCTACCGTTCACGCCGCCGGCCCCTGCCAGTCGGCCACCGCGTACAGCTTTCCGACGCTACCATAGAGGTAACCTCGCTCACGTCAGATGGGCGGCCCGCTGCCATCGTCTGCCGCTTCTTGGTACCACTCGAGGACACGTCGCTACGCTGGATCTTCTGGGAAAAGGGCCGGTACAAGAGCTGGACGCCGCCGCCCGTATTCGGGAGCGTGAGACTGCCACCCTCTGTACCTATAAGGACGCGGGCGACTAATCGGGTAAGGGACGGCAATTAACCGACCCTCCCCTCCCCCACGCGGCTTCCGGGGTAATACAGGCCCCGTATAAGGGAAATATGGGAAATATGGAGTAGACAAAGATAAAAGGTAAGAGGTAAACTCTTATCTATGATATTTTCTCCGTATTATGCGCTTTCAAGACTCTATCTCCGGAAAACGGCATACAA
>CAZOEH010000324.1:801-3119 GCA_964578785.1 uncultured Desulfonema sp.
GAATAGGCAAATGATAAGGAATTATATTTCTCTAATCCGCCCCTATCAGTACTTTAAAAACCTGTTTATCTTTGCCCCATTATTTTTCGGATTAAAGATCACAAATGTTGAATTGTTATTTAAAACATTCCTGGCCTTTGTGTCGTTTTCACTCATAGCAAGCGCTGTTTATATATTTAATGATTACCATGACGTTGAAGAGGACAAAAAGCATCCGACAAAAAAAGACCGTCCTATCGCTTCCGGAGCCATCTCGAAAAAAGTCTCTCTTTTTTATACGCTTGTCCTCCTTCTCCTAGGTGTGACTATTTCATTTCTCTTAAGTCCTGCAATACTGAGCTTTGTTTTGATCTATTTGGCCCTGAACATCGCATATACTATGTGGTTAAAACATATAGCCATTATTGACGTATTTATCATTGCCATCGGCTTTGTTATCAGATTGTTTGTTGGATCTGCGGCTACAAATATTGATCTCTCTATGTGGATAATCCTTATGACTTTTCTGCTCGCCCTCTTTCTGGCCCTTGCCAAAAGAAGAGATGATGTGCTCATTTTTCTTAAAAGCGGTGAAAAGATCAGAAAAATAGTAGACGGGTATAACCTCGATATCCTGAATCAGTCGATGACTATTGCAGCTTCTGTAACCATTGTTTCATATATCATGTACACGGTATCCCCTGATATTATAAAAAAGGCGCACAGTGACAAGCTGTATCTTTCGGTTTTATTTGTGATGCTCGGAATCATGAGATATCTGCAGATAGCCTTTGTCGAAAGAGACAGCGGCTCCCCCACTGATGTTTTATTTAAAGATAGATTTATTCAGTTCTCCATATTGGGATGGGGCTTGACCTTATGGATATTGCTATACTAAATTTTACTATCAAATGAAGATATCAGGCTGGGGAAATTATCCAAAGATTGAGGCCCACGTGGTCAAGGCGGGCTCGGCTGAAAAGATACAAGAATTTTTGAATGCCACTGACGTATTTATTCCCCGCGGATTGGGCCGGAGCTATGGCGATTCGTCTCTCAATAATAATATTTTATCGACCTTAAATCTCAATAGAATGCTTTCATTTGATGAAAAAAAGGGAATTCTCTCCTGTGAATCAGGGGTGCATCTGAAGGACATCCTTGAAGTATTTGTGCCAAGAGGATGGTTTCTGCCGGTCACTCCCGGGACTAAATTTGTCACGGTTGGAGGGGCGCTTGCCTCTGATGTACATGGCAAGAACCATCACAAGGAAGGGTCCTTCTCTGACCACCTTGTTTCCATGGAAATACTTACTTCCGAGGGAAAAAGCTTAACCTGTTCGAAATCAGACAACTCAGATCTCTTCAAGACAACGTGCGGCGGGATGGGCTTAACCGGGATTATCCTCAATGCAGCTTTTAAACTGAAGAGAATAGAAACTGCTTACATAAGACAAACAACGTTAAAGACAAAAAATCTCGAAGAAACTATGGATTTCTTTGAAAAATACGGAAACGTTACTTATTCAGTTGCCTGGATTGATTGTCTGGCGAAAAAGGATAATTTAGGTAGAAGCATATTAATGCTTGGCGAACACGCTGCCTTTGGGGATATGAAAAGCGGAACAGGAAATGCACTTGTCCTGCCTAAAAAGAAACATATGAACATTCCGGCAAGCTTTCCCAACTTCGTATTAAATCCTCTTACAGCCAAATGTTTTAATGTTCTTTATTATCATAAACATTCCAATACAAAAAGCGAATCAATGGTTGATTATGATTCTTTTTTTTATCCCCTTGACAGTATCTATAACTGGAATCGCATCTATGGCTCAAGAGGATTTACTCAATATCAATGTGTATTGCCTTTCAATATGAGCAAGAAAGGTTTGAGAGAGATATTAACGAAAATAAGCGACAGCGGCATAGGATCTTTTTTGGCGGTTTTGAAGCTCTTTGGCAAGGGTAACGATAACTTGCTCTCCTTTCCGATGGAGGGGTATACCCTGGCCTTGGATTTTCCTATAAGCTCAGGGCTATTTACTTTTTTGGAGGAGATGGATAAAATCGTTCTAGATTACGGAGGAAGGCTTTATTTGTCAAAGGACGTTAGAATGCGTAAAGAAATGTTCATTAACAGCTATTCGAATGCCGGGGAATTCATTTCCGCAAAGAGATTACTCGACACAGGTAATAAATTTCAATCCTTACAGTCAGAAAGGCTCGGGTTATAAATGAACTGGCTGCTTATACTGGGTGCAAAATCAGACATAGCAAGAGCAATTGCCCGTCAATTTGCTCAAAATGGATTTAACATTTACCTGGCAGCGCGGCGCCCT
>CAZOEH010000324.1:3129-3981 GCA_964578785.1 uncultured Desulfonema sp.
GTTGAGGACCTGAAAATACGGTACCAGATACATGCAGAAGCTCTGGAATTTGATGCACTGCAGTTTCCAACGCACCAGGGGTTTTACGACAAACTGCGCGAAAAACCGTTTGGCATTGTATGTGCTGTCGGATATTTGGGCGATCAAAATAACGCCGAACAGGACTTCGGCGAAGCTGAAAAAATAATGCTTACCAATTACATAGGCTGTGTTTCTATTTTGGATGTCATTGCAAATGACTTTGAAAAAAGGCGGAAAGGCTTTATTGTCGGGATAAGCTCTGTAGCCGGAGACAGGGGGAGGCAGAGCAATTATTTTTACGGTAGCGCCAAGGCCGGATTCAGCGCCTACTTGTCCGGCTTAAGAAACAGGCTTGCCAAATCTAACGTTCAGGTTATAACAATAAAACCCGGCTTTGTAGATACGACAATGACAGAGGGAATGAGTCTGCCGCCCTTACTGACAGCTCAGCCGAAAGACGCAGCGGAAGACATATTTCAGGCATGGAAGCGGGGGAAAGATATTGTGTATACAAAGTGGTTCTGGAGATGGATAATGTTGATCGTCAGAAATGTCCCGGAAAGGCTTTTTAAGAGGCTGAAGCTATAGATATACGAATGGCTTTCCCTCAGCAAAACGCTCTGACAGCGCATCACTGTTTCGTTCAACCTCTTCAAATAAATAGTCCCTGGAAATACGAGACATGAAATTGGCCCTTTTTGATTTTGACGGCACAATAACAAGACGAGACAGCTTTATACATTTTATTATTTTTTCTATAGGCTTTAGAAGATTTCTGGCAGGTCTGTTTATGCTCAGCCCTTTATTGGTTGCCTATAAACTCAATATTAT
>CAZOEH010000325.1:0-3978 GCA_964578785.1 uncultured Desulfonema sp.
CATCTTCTGTAAAGTCATCGAGCATAAGAGCTTTTCAAAAGCCGGTGAAACCGCTTATCTTTCCCAGCCTACTGTCAGCAGTCATATAAGAGATTTGGAATCCCATTTCGGTTGTCGCCTTATCGACCGCTTATCCAAAGAAGCAGTTCCTACAAAGGCCGGAGAATTGCTATACTCTTATGCAAAAAAACTCATGTCATTGCACGATGAAATGACAAGCGCTATATCAGAATTTCAGGGAAGCATAAAAGGAAATCTTGTGATAGGTGGAAGCACTATTCCGG
This sequence comes from uncultured Desulfonema sp., assembly GCA_964578785.1. Lineage (GTDB taxonomy): Bacteria > Desulfobacterota > Desulfobacteria > Desulfobacterales > RPRI01 > RPRI01. The sequence goes on from CAZOEH010000325.1 coordinate 285, forward strand.
GTGAATATATCCTTCCCCGGATTTTGGCGGCTTTTACCAGAATTTATCCCGATGTAAAAATTTCGCTTGTCATCGGCGATACCGATAAAATAATAAATGAGACTCTATCAGGAATTCTTGAGGCCGGTGTTGTAGGCGCAGAAAAAAAAGATAAACAAATTATTCAGGAAATTCTCATTGCCGATGAAATGCGCCTAATTATTCCATCCGGTCACAAATGGGGAAAGAAAAAAAACATTGATTTAAAAATGCTTCTCGACGAACCTTTTATAATAAGGGAACGAGGATCGGGTACGTTAAAATCTATAGAGCAGAATCTGAACGCAGCAGGATATGGAATAGATGATCTTAATATTACAGCACAAATGGGAAGCACGGAAGCCGTAAGGCAGGGAATAAAAAACCAAGCCGGGGTATCAATTCTTTCGACTATAGCCGTTGAAGGAGATTTAAAAGAAGGATCTTTAAAAGCACTTGCTATAGAAGGTCTCAATCTGAAACGAAACTTTTATCTTACGCGAAACAGGCAGAGAAGTATTTCTCCGATATGTAATGCTTTTATATCGCACATGAAAAATGAATTAAGCCGGAAATAGAGATTCCCGAACCATAAAGGTTGAATACAGCCATGAAAATACCTATTTCAAATAATGCTGGAATAATTCTCGAAAAACGTTATCTTAAAAAAGACAAGAGCGGAAAAAGAACAGAGACTCCCGAGGATATGTTTATAAGGGTTGCAAAGCACGTTGCTTCCGCCGATTCTTTATTTGACTCTTCTTGTGATGTAAAAAAAACTGAAAAAAAATTCCTGTCCCTTCTGACCAATCTCTTGTTTCTTCCAAACTCCCCGACGCTGATGAATGCCGGGAGAAGACTGGGTCAGCTTGCTGCATGTTTCGTATTGCCCATTGAAGACTCAATGGAGAGCATCTTCGAAACATTAAAACATACTGCAATCATTCATAAAAGCGGAGGGGGAACAGGTTTCTCTTTTTCACGGATACGCCCTGAAAAGGACATAGTGCTGTCGACAGCAGGGATATCAAGCGGCCCTGTTTCTTTTATGAAGGTTTTTGATGTAGCTACAGAAACAGTCAAGCAGGGCGGTACCCGTAGAGGAGCAAATATGGGTATCTTAAGGGTGGATCATCCGGATATTGAGTCTTTTATTAACCTGAAAAACGATAAGGGCACGTTGAATAATTTCAATATATCGGTTGCACTCACACAAAAATTCATGGATTCGCTTGAAATGGATTCCGAGTATGACCTGATAAACCCTCGGACCGGACAGGCCGCAAGAAGTGTTTCAGCCCGAAAAATATTCGATTCGATAGTAAATTCAGCATGGCTTACCGGTGAACCTGGAGTATTGTTCATCGATAGAATAAACACCGACAATCCCGTTCCTCATATTGGAAATATTGAAGCAACAAATCCATGCGGAGAACAGCCGCTTCTTCCATATGAATCATGCACTCTAGGATCAATTAATATGTCCGCGATGGTTACAGGCAAGGCCATAAATTACAACCGCCTGAAAAAAACCATTCATGATTCAGTCCATTTCCTTGATAATGTTGTTGAGATAAATAAGTACCCTATTCCCCGCATAGAAAAAATGAGCAAAGGAACCAGAAAGATAGGCATCGGAATAATGGGATTTGCTGATATGCTTATTAAACTGGGGATACCTTACGATTCGGATGATGCATCCTCAGAAGCGGAAAAAGTTATGTCGTTTATTTCCGATGAATCAAAAAATGCTTCCGCAGCACTTGCGAAAAAAAGAGGCAATTTTTCTTTTTACGAAGGAAGTATTTATGACAACCCTCTTACTCCTTACATGCGTAATTCAACCACTACTACAATAGCGCCGACAGGGACTATCAGTATTATTGCCGGGACATCGAGTGGAATTGAACCTTTATTTGCCATAGCACAGGTTCGCAGCGTTCTTGAAGGAAAATCTCTTTCAGAGATTAATCCTCTGTTTGTAGATATTGCAAAAAAAGAGGGGTTTTATAATAATAAGCTTGTAAAAGACATATCGGAAGGCCGGTCAATTCAGGATATAAAAACCGTCCCGGATAATATTAAAACACTTTTCATAACATCCCACGATATTTCACCCGAACATCATATAAAAATTCAGGCTTCTTTTCAGAAATTTACAGATAATGCCGTTTCAAAGACAGTCAATTTCAGTTCCGACGCTTTACGCGCTGATATAGCAAAAGTATACCTGCTTGCCCACAGGAACGGATGCAAGGGGGTTACAATTTACCGGTACGGAAGCCGCGATCAGCAAGTATTAAACATTGGAGCGGAGAAAAAAGATTCGGTTAAAATAACCCCGAGACCTCGGCCTGAACGCACAATAGGCACGACAGAACGTATCAAGACAGGATGCGGCAAATTATACGTCACGATAAATTCGGACAATAAGGGAATGTGTGAGGTATTTGCCCAGATGGGAAAGACAGGAGGATGTGCATCATCTCAAATTGAAGCAGCAGGGCGTCTTATATCGCTTGCTTTGCGGTCAGGCATAAAAGTTGAGGCTGTTATTAAACAACTGACAGGAATAAGATGTCCCTCCCCTGCATGGCAGAACGGAGAAATGGTTCTGTCTTGTCCCGATGCAATTGCAAGGGTGCTCAAAAATAAAACTGATATTTCTTTAATAGAAACCGGGACAATGATGGGAGTTTGTCCTGAATGTAACGGAGTCATCACACATGAGGAAGGCTGCATAGTCTGCCACTCCTGCGGATATTCAAAGTGCTGAACCAGCAACGTAATCCTGCGATATTTTTTAACACAGTTGAGGCGCCTATTCATCCCTCCAGCCATGTTCCCCGATAAGCTTGACAAACCTGCATCCGCCTAAATTTGTCTTATGAATACCCCGTTCATCCCTGTAAAGTCTGATCAGATCCTGGGAATATTGATTTCCAACGGGAATTACCAATCGTCCACCCATCGCAAGCTGATCCACGAGGACTTTTGGAATATCAGGTGCGCCAGCAGTAACTACTATTGCATCAAATGGGCTTTCAGACTCCCAACCGAGTGATCCGTCGGAATATTTTGTCACAATATTGTGATAATGCAGCCTGTCAAAAAGATTACGCGCCTTTACATAAAGAGAATGTATCCTTTCCGTTGTATAAACACGAAAGGCTATTTCAGCAAGAATTGCGGCCTGATAACCGGACCCGGTACCAATTTCGAGAACCCTGTCTTCTTTATTCAGTTTAAGAGCCTGAGTCATTTCTGCAACAATATAAGGCTGCGATATAGTTTGCTGCTCACCGATCGGAAGGGGAAAATCACCGTATGCCTGATCCATTAAAGCGTCACCCACAAAAAGGTGTCTTGGAACTTTTAACATGGCAGCAATAACTTTGGGGTCAGATATACCGCGGAGTTCGATCTGGGCTCTCACCATTTCTTCGCGCATCCGCTCATACTTCAATGCTGTTTCATTCATGCTTGATTACCTACCAAATCAATTAATCCGCGTCAAGAATTCAAGCCTTGAAAGTTTTACCGCTTTATCTTATATAATGAAGACAGCCATATAAAAAGTCCATAATAAGACCGAGGGAACGAATAAGCCCCTGTCCGCCGGTGGTGGAGAATCATGCCCCCTTTCTCCCGGTTATTTGAGTTAAAAGCTATAATA
>CAZOEH010000326.1:0-3958 GCA_964578785.1 uncultured Desulfonema sp.
AAGCTCTTTGCAACTGAAGCCGCAAATCAGGCAGCCGATCATGCGATCCAGGGGCTTGGCGGATACGGTTACATTACCGAATATGAAGTTGAAAAGATCAGGCGGGATGTAAGAATTACAACCATATATGAAGGAACCAGTGAAATTCAGCAGAATATAATCAGCACATTCCGCTGGAAAAAAACCTGGAAAACAAAGGGTGAATTTTACCTTTCCATCAGCAGGGAGATGGAAAAACTGGATTCTTCCATGAAGGATGCGGGATGCGGATATTATGCCATTGCAGCAAAAGCGCTTAATGATACCATAACTCTCGTTCATGAAAACAAGCTTACCAGGCAGCAGTATATAATGTTTCTTCTTGCCGATATGATGACCCATGTCGAGGTTGGAGCAAGCCTTGCCAGAAAATGCTCCGGGCTGGTGAAAACCGACGGACCTGAGGCCGAAAAGTTAAGGATCATGTCTCGAATTTTTGCGAATGAAACTTCACAGCTTATAATAAATAACATCAGCAGGATTCTGCTTGGTTCGGGGATATTTGAAAAACAGAAGATATCCGGCTTCATGCAAGGCATTTCATATGATACGCTTATGATGAGTTATATGAATATTTTAACCGACATGGACAGAGTCGCCGATATTTTATTTGAGAGGCGGTAATGTGACGGATCCGATGAAACGTACGATAGTCGTAACCGGCGGATCAAGGGGTATAGGAAGAGCGATCTGCCTTGCCTTTGCCGGGCCTGATGCCAGTGTTTACTTCAATTATTCATCGGCTTCCGCCGCTTCCTCGGAAACCGAGGAACTGGTTGCCCGGGCAGGCGGTTTTGCAAAAGGTATGCAGGTCAATGTCGGGTCGGAAAAAGAGGTGGAAGGTTTCTTCGGCAAAATACTGGAAGAAACAGGGCGGGTCGATGTTCTTGTGAATAATGCCGGCATTACAAGAGACGGTCTGCTGGTTAGAATGAAGGAAAAAGACTGGGATGATGTTCTTGATATCAATCTGAAGGGCACTTTCATGTGCACCAAAATTGTTACAAAACCCATGATGAAGCAGAGATACGGCCGGATCATTAACATATCTTCCGTTGTGGGCGCAAGCGGCAACCCGGGACAGGCTAATTACGTTGCTTCAAAAGCCGGGATAGTCGGATTTACAAAAGCTGTTGCAAAAGAGCTTGCTTCGCGGGGAATAACAGTCAATGCCGTGGCTCCGGGGTATGTTGAAACCGATATGACGGCATCCCTGTCGGAGAAGGTCAGGGAATTGATGATAAGCCAGATTCCGCTTGGACGGGCCGGTAAGCCGGAAGATGTGGCGGCAGCGGTTCTTTTTCTCGCATCCGAAGGCGCCTGTTATATTACCGGTCAGGTTATTCATGTAAGCGGCGGAATGTATATGTGATATGAAAGGAGAATTGAATTTATGTCTGTTGAAGAAAAGGTAAAAAAGATTATCGCTGATAAACTGGGAGTTGATCTTTCAGAAGTTGTGCCCGAGGCCTCTTTTGTGAATGACCTTGGGGCTGATTCCCTTGATTTGGTTGAACTTATAATGACCATGGAGGAAGAATTCGAAATTGAAATTTCGGATGATGATGCTGAAAAACTTGTTACAGTAAAAGATGCGATTGATTTTATAAACTCCCATTGATAATTTTTTGTCCCTGCCCGGTTTTTTTACCGGGCGGGGGCATTCCCGAACCGCCTCTTATCCTGCCTTTTTCAAATAAACCATATGCATTTAAAGCTTATTTTTTTCTTGCGGTTATTATAGGATAAATGTAGTTTTACATGTAATTTATAATTGATGGACCCGTAAAAAGTCCGAATTTTCTCTTTTATGTTATTCCCGCGAAATCGGGGCACTTAGTGAAGCGTGAGCGCTATCCAGTCTTTTCAACTAATTCTGGACTCCCGTTTTCACGGGAGTGACAGGCTTTTCGTGTGAAAAACCCGGTTTTTTACTAAACGGTCATTATTAAAAGACAAAGGATGGGCCGATGAATAAATCACCTGTTGTTATAGCAAGCGATCATGCCGCATTTCAGCTCAAGGAGAAGATAAAGTTGTTTCTGATTGAAAACGGCATCGCTGTTGAGGATGCGGGCGTTCATGATGAAGGTTCGGTTGATTATCCGGATTACGGAATCAAGGTAGCGTCTCTTGTTTCTGCAGGCAAGTTCGACCGCGGTATCCTGCTTTGCGGCACCGGAATAGGCATGTCAATGGTCGCCAACAGGTTTTCGAACGTCAGAGCGGCTCTTTGCAATGATGTGCTTTCGGCAATCATGAGCCGGCGCCATAACGATTCCAATGTGCTTGTAATGGGAGGGCGTTTGATCGGAGATGTTCTTGCGATTGAAATATTAAAAGCCTGGCTTGAAACACCATTTGAGGGAGGACGTCATCAGAAGCGAATTGATAAATTTAATAATACAGGCAGAAATGTCTGAGTCAGGCCTGTATGACGATCAAAAATATTAATTTAAAAGGAAGCGAAAGTTGAACCTGAGATACATTGAAGAAACGGATTCTGAGATTGCAAAGGTTATTTCCTGCGAAGTTGAAAGGCAGAAAAACACGCTGGAATTAATAGCCTCCGAAAATATTGCCAGTCAGGCCGTAATGACGGTCCAGGGGAGTGTTCTAACAAACAAGTATGCGGAAGGTTATCCGGACAAACGTTATTACGGCGGATGTGAAAATGTTGATGTGGCCGAAAAACTGGCCGTTGATAGGGTGAAAAAACTTTTCGGAGCTTCGTACGCGAATGTTCAGCCCCATTCCGGATCTCAGGCAAACATGGCGGCATATTTTGCATTGCTCCATCCCGGAGATACGGTACTCGGAATGAATCTTTCTCACGGCGGACATTTAACCCACGGAAGCCCCGCAAGTTTTTCAGGCAGATTCTTCAATTTTGTCCATTACGGAGTCAATAAGGATACGGGAACCATTGACTATAAAGAGCTTGGCCGGATAGCCGAGAAGCACAAGCCTAAAATGATTGTGGCCGGCGCAAGCGCTTATCCGAGAATAATTGATTTTGAAGCATTTGCAGGAATTGCCGGATCTGTGGGAGCATATCTTATGGTGGATATGGCTCATATAGCCGGGCTTGTTGCCGCAGGAGTGCACCCGTCTCCAATACCATTTTCTGATGTTGTGACATCGACTACCCATAAGACATTGAGAGGGCCGAGGGGAGGCCTGATACTTGCGAGGGCTCAGTTCGGCGAAAAGATCAACAGGGAGGTTTTCCCGGGAATTCAGGGCGGACCTCTTATGCATGTAATTGCTGCAAAGGCGGTTTGTTTCAAGGAAGCCCTTTCAGACTCGTTCAGGGAATACCAGATCAGAACTGTTAAAAATGCGAAAGCGATGGCGGAAAGTCTTATGAAAGCCGGTGTCAATCTTGTATCCGGCGGCACGGATAATCATATGATGCTGGTCGACCTGAACAATCTGAAGATTACCGGGAAAGATGCCGAAAATGTGCTTGGGCTGGCGGGAATAACCGTGAACAAGAATTCCATACCTTTTGAAACATTGGGTCCTTTTATTACAAGCGGGATTCGTATAGGTACACCTTCCCTGACCACAAGGGGGATGAAAGAGGCGGAGATGGAGATAATTGCAGGTCTCATAGTTGATGTTCTCAGAAATCACAGGGATGATTCGGTTGTACGGCGGACAAAAGATAAAGTCCGCGAGCTTTGCGATGCTTTTCCGATATATAATTTTTAACAGCATAGGGGGATAGGCTGTAGACTGAAGCAGAAAAGGTTATTGATGAACTGGGGCAGCTTTAGCGCAAAAGCCGGCAGTCTTCAGCCTTCAGTCTAAACAATCTTAGAAGTTATTTCAAAACCTCGTATCAGGTTTGAGAGCAAAGCGCAAGCCGATGAAAAAGCGCAGCATACACGGTAGTATGTGAGCATTTTGAAGA
>CAZOEH010000327.1:0-3938 GCA_964578785.1 uncultured Desulfonema sp.
GATTGTAAACAACCACTTTCCAATCATGGTTAAAGGCAATAATGGCATCATGGGAACTCTTGATCAACAGTTTTTGAAAATCTGACTTGCGCCGAATCTCCTCCGTGGCTTCCGCAATTTTAATTTCAAGATTGGTTGTATAATCTTTGAGTTTTTTTCTAAGGATAATCTTGGATTTTGCTCTTTCAAGCGCAATGGCAAGGGCGTCATCCCGGACAGGCTTGTTGATGAAATCGCTGGCGCCGTACTGCAGAGCCGTGATGGTCGAATCAATATCACCGTGCCCTGTGACAATAATGACCTCTTTTTCAGGATCAATCTCCTTTATCTTTTTAAGAAGTTCAAGTCCGTCCATCCCCGGCATTTTTATATCCGTAATTACAATATCAGGAGATTCGGATTTAAATACTTCCAGTCCCTCCCTGCCGCTATAGGCTGAAAGGGTTTCATATCCGTCAGTTCTAAGGGATATGGAAAGCAATTTGACAATTAATTCTTCGTCATCAACAATCAATATCTTGCTGGTTGACATCATTTATTCCCTTATCTGAAATTTCGGAAACCTGATAATAAATTTAGCGCCCTTACCATATTCGCTCTCAATATCAATTGTCCCTCCATGGTCTTTAATTATTCCAAAGCTGATGCTTGTTCCGAGACCGGTTCCTTTCCCGGTTCCCTTTGTTGTAAAAAAAGGCTCGAAAATCTTTTGTTTTACTTCTTCAGTCATACCCCGTCCGGTATCGGAAACTTCGACAACCACATGATCAACTTCAGAATAGGTTTTGATCCGAAGTATTTTTTCTGGGTAAACTTCTTTTTTTTGGGTTTGTCCATCCTTTTCATCCATGGAATCAATGGCATTGGTGACCAGGTTGATAAACACCTGCTCAAGGCGATTATGCTCTGCGTTGATTTCCGGAATGTCGGGATCCAGATCAAGCTCAATTTTAATGGAGTGGGTTGTCAGTTGATGTCCTAATACCTTGAACACATCCTGAATAGGATCATTGATGATCAGCTTTTTAAGATCCCTTTCAGATTGCCTTGAAAAATCTCTTACATGCTTAATAACGCCTGCAGCCCTGGCAACGTTGTCAATAATATCCCTTGCGATCATAATAAGTTCATCATCGGGAATGGCTTTCCCCTTTCCTATCATTTTAATAATCAGATCGGCGCATATCTGAATGACATTCAGGGGTTGGTTGATTTCATGGGCCATGCCTGCAGCCATGGTTCCGAGGGTCGTAAGCTTTCCAGCCTGAATCAACTGGGTTTCTTTTTCAACACTCTCAGTGATATCGGTTGTCGATGCAATCAGAACATCCCTGTGGGCGTATGTTGCATGGACAACTTTGACATTCACAAAAAAAGAGGTCTTATCTTTTTTAAAATGTTTTTTCTTGGTAAAAAGGATGGAATCATTTTCCGACAACTCATGGAGGCTGCGCTTAAAGGTTTCATCCGTTTGGTTTCCGATGTCAAGAAAGGACTTGCCCAGAATCTCTCCCTTGGAATACCCGTATTCTTTTTCAACACGCTGGTTCACATCAAGAATTTCAAGCGTATGCCGGTCAACAATAAAGATCGGATTGGGGTTATCATTAAAAAGGGATCTGTATTTTTCTTCGGACTGTTTATGCTTTTCATACAGGTAGGAAATCTTCTTATCCTGAATCTCCAGCACTTCACGGGTTTTCTTGTCTTCCGTCAGATCTTTTAAGGTCTCTATGGCTCCAATAATTTTTCCTTCCGGTGATTTTATGGGAGCGGCGGTAAAAAAGATCCATTTCCCCCCATCCCCGAGATGGGAAAAGAATTCCTCTGCCTCATAGGCCTCTTTTATCAGGGTGGACTTTTTCCAGAATGATCCGTAATATTTTGATACCTCTTCTTCTGACATCCCGCCAACAATTACATCTGCCATGGTAGGCCGCTTGGCAGATCTAAACGGCACCCATTGCCGGTCGGTTCCAACCAGTTCATATGCCTTATGGCCTGTCAGCTCTTCCATGGCGGTGTTCCAGTGTGTTATGATATGATCATTGTTAATGATAAATGTTGGAATCATACTGCCCTGAATTACATGGGACAGCTCTTTTTCCACCTTAATAAGGTCTTCCCTTTCAGCTATAAGGTATCGGTTCTCATCCTCGGCATTCTTCTGGATTTTTCTGGAAAACTGATCAAAGAGATCAATAATCTCCTTCTTATCCGTTACTTCGGTCTGAATTTTTCTTTTTATCCTGATTTTTTCTTCTTCAGCCCGGAGGAAATTCAGAAAGGATATGGTATGGTACTGATCAAGGTCTATTATGCCGATACGTTCCTTATCGGCCTTTTCCAGTATAGAGCTCAGGGCGTTATCATTTTTCAGTTTTAATATGAGATCAATACCCGAAAGTTTGCATATCTCGCTATAATCCGTGATTATCATTATGCCATTTTCCCTGGCATATGATATTCCTTTAGAATTTGTCAGGGTATCTGCAACAGCAAGGATCTCGGGCGCTAATTCCTTTAAACCGGGACCAAGCAATATTTCGAGAATCTGTTTACAGGGGCTGTTTCCACCTATTATTACTATTTTTAATCCTTTAAGGTCTAAATACATTGAGCCTGTTGCTCCTGTTCGAGACATTAATCAGTTTCAGTATGGAAACCGATTCTTTTGTCTTAAGTATATTAAAAGAAAATTAAGGTTACAATAATAAAGGAAAGAAATCAAAACATTAAAGCGGTAGGGAGGGAACAGGTCTCCGTCTCAAGCCTTTTCAAAAAGCATGGCTCTGCTCAAACCCACCTTCTCTTCAGAACAAGGCTTCAGCCCTGCTTTGACAGCAATATCCGCAATCTTTCTGAAATAAATCTCCTTTACATGAATTTTGGGTTCGACAAGAAGAAAATGTGCTCCCGGTTTTAAAAAAGCTGCAATCTCATTAAAAAAAGAATCCTTATTCCGGACCTCATGTACCATCCAGAATCCGAGAGCAAAATCAGCTTTTACCGTTATTCCCAGTTTATCGGAGGTGCATTTATGAAGGGTTATCCGGGATAAGAGACCTTTTTGCACTGCCCGGTGCCGGACCTTCTCAAGCATTTTGTCCTGAAGATCAACCGAAACAACCCGCCCTTTTTCTCCAACCAGTTTTGCCATCCCGATTGAAAAATATCCCATGCCGCATCCTATATCTACGACCGTATCACCTTCCTTAATTAATTTATTCAGCATTTTCTCAGGATTATGTATCAATCTCCTTACCGGATTGTCGAATGTATAGCAAAGCCACCAGGGACAGACATGGTCGCCTGTAAGCAATATCCTGCTTATGAAACGCATTTGCTTCTCCTTTTCCGATTAGAATCAGCGTGATTTTTTTTATTGCGGTTTGAAGTTAACATTGATGATACATACATGCAATCAACTTTAAGGTTGATTATCACCCTTCATCAATTTCTATTGCTTGACATTCGTTTTATAGTGATAATAGATAAAGAGACGACTTCGTAAAAAGTCATCCTGCTGTGTTGCGCTTCATCTCTCGTCATTGCAGCGTACTAAAATGTACGCTGCATTCCTCAAGATTCGTGCGCCTTGCATGATGAGCTTTTTACTTTGCCGTCTGAATATCGACTTTTTCGAGACCATCAAAGGTGGCCAGGGAGCATCCAAATGCCTATATATGAATTCAAATGTTTAAAATGTGAAGAGTTTTTTGAACTCATTTTAATGAATAAGAATGAGGAGGCTGAGTTGAAATGCCCTGAATGCGGGAGCGAGAAATTTGAGCGGGTTATAAGCACGACAAATTTTTCCATGGGAAGCGGCTCAGGCAATAAACCACCAGCGAATTCCCAGACAAGATCCTGTTCGAGCGGCTCCTGCACTACTTATAATATTCCCGGCCACACCCGGTAGTTTTCATCCGGAAATG
>CAZOEH010000328.1:0-3927 GCA_964578785.1 uncultured Desulfonema sp.
CGACAGCGGCTTCAAGGGCTTTATCGGTAATCTTCCTGCTGAAATGCTTCTCCCACTTTGACCTAAGGCACCTAAGAATCTCTAACGTTTCATCCCTTGATGGTTCATTGACAATCACTTTCTCAAACCGTCTTTCGAGGGCCGGGTCGGATTCAATATATTTTCTGTATTCGGCTATCGTTGTTGAACCGATACACCTGATCTCCCCCCTGGCAAGAGCCGGCTTCATCAAATCAGCGGCGTCCATATCGCCTCCTGCTGCACCAGCGCCCACCATGGTATGTATCTCATCAATGAATATGATTATTTCAGGATTGGAACGGGCTTCCCGGATTATCCTTGTGAGCCGTTCTTCAAATTCACCCCTGTATTTTGTTCCTGAAACCAGCGTTCCCATGTTCAGTTCAACGATTCGCTTGCCTCCGAGCACCTGAGGGTTTTTGCCCTGAACAGCACGGACAGCAAGGGCTTCAACAACAGCGGTCTTTCCCACGCCCGGCTCACCGACAAGCACAGGGTTATTCTTCATGCTTCGCGCAAGGGTTTGAATGACATTAAGAAGCTCATTCCTTCGCCCGATAAAAGGCCCAAGTTTGCCTTCTCTTGCGGCCTCGGTTAAATCGCGGCCAAAGCGATTAAGCAACGGTGTAGGGCTTTCGGCCCCCTGCTCAGGTGAAACGCTGCCAAGCTCTTTACGCATTTCATTCAGATCATTTTCATCAAGGTCGAGAGCCCGTATAATGCGATCTCCGGGTTGTTCCATAATTGCAGCAAGAAGGTGAAGTGCAGAGACGGCTTCCGATGAAAAGGGAAGTTCACAAGCGCGGGCAAATAACTTTTTGCAGGACTCGCTTCTATGGATAACCTTTTCGGAATGCTTGTAGTTGCCGACGCCAAGTATTTTCCGCATCCGGCGGCGAAGTTGCGTCATGTCCAGATTCAGTTTCTTCATCAAGGCTTGAAGACCATCATATTCTTTCTGTAAGACGGCGAAGTCTTCTGGGCTTAATCCCGAGCCTTCTTGCCCGAGTGAAAGAAGTTTTTCAAGGCTACAGATGCCGATGAAAATATGCTCTTTCTCGATGAACTGAAACGCGGCTGCCGCAGCTTCACGAGCGCCGAGTTGCCAGGCCAGATTAGCGCCTACTGAGAGTTCATGCATATTTCAAATGCCCTCGCTTTCAACCGCATTAATAATTTCAGAAAGAATTATATCAAGAAATTCGACAGGACTCAGAATCCTGAATGGATATTTGTCTTTTAATTTTAAAAAATCCTTTTTGTCTCCTGTCACAATAAAATCGGCATTGCCGTTTATTGCAGATGCAAGGACAGGTATGTCTTTGCCAGAAGTGTGACCGGATAATTTATCGACGTCCGCAGATAAAGGCAGAGGCACAACCTCAAGATTAAGGAGCTTAAGATATTTCCTGTACACAGGCAGGATGTCAGGCATTTTATTTGATAGATTCCGTTCTATTTCAATAATATTATATTCACCTGTCACACCGGAAAGCATAGGAAGCCCAAGGCTCAAAAGATCGAGGATAATACGGGGAGGGCCCTTATCCGAGAAAAGCCCCGAGATTATGACATTTGAGTCAAGAAAAACCTTAAACCTTCTTTTTACCATAGGTTTCTTTGTAAAGTTTTTCTCTTTCTTCTTTAAGTCCTTTCAGCAGTTCCTCTGCAGAAATGCCTGAAGCCTTAACTATCTTTTTTATCTGCCTTCTTGCCTCATCAAGCTCAAGTCTTTTCGGGGTAATGATCACAGAATCACCCATCGGGATTATGGAAACAACCTGACCTTCTTCAAGATGGCTCATGTCTCTTATCTTCTTAGGGATAGTCAACTGCCCGCGGGACTTTATCTCTGCTATTGCTGTTTTAATCGCCTCCATTCAAAACCTCCTATCTAATTATTCTGAATTCAGAATATCAGAATTTGGAATTATTGGCAAGGCAAAAATAAAAATCCGGGGAATGTCCCTTTTGATCGTAATTCTCCGGCCCATTCTAACGCCTGTTTTTCCAATACTCGGGATGTCGGCGCAGATGCATTACTGCAAGTATAAAAATCTCATCCTGTTCAATGCTGTAAATAACGCCAAAAGGGAAACGTCTTACAAGACAGCGTCGGATGTTGTCTTCCAGTATCGGCCATGCAGTCGGATAGTTGACGATGTTTTCAATGGCAGAATGCACCTCAATAGAAAAATCATATCCGAGGCCGGGCTCATTATTTTTGTAGTACTCAATAGCCTCGTTAAACTCTGATTCCGCTTCAGGGTGAAATGAGAAGGTCATTTCTCGAATCGCTCCCGTATTTTTGCGAATACATCAGCCCCCGGAACAGCTTTAACGCTGCCGGATCGCAGCTCTGCGAGCCGCCGTTTGGAGACCTTGATCCACTCACTATCGATCTCCGCCGAAGGAGGGTTAAGCGTTCTAAGCAACGCATCGATAACTTTCGCCCTTTCTTCCACGGGAAGGGATTCCGCTTCCTGAATTATTTCTTTCATTCCATGCATGGGATACCTCCTATTTACTGATATCTTAACCCATCAGTTGCATAAACATTGCTTCTATAAACCTGTTAACGCTTGAAAACTGTGGTTTTGAGACTAATTATCATATCAAGAGTCAAGTTCACTGCAAGTTCACTCCTGTTTTGTCATCCTCCGGCTTGACCGGGGGATCCATTTCTTCTCCTGGATTGCCCGATCAAGTCGGGCAATGACGATTATTGAGATTATTTATGCAACGTTTAGGTTAACTTAGACACCACGTCAGATCTAAGAGCTTCCTCGCTCAAAGAGAGTTCTTTGTCAATATCTCCTTTGTTGTTGTAATAGTACGAAAGCGCCGAATAGACCTGGGCAAGGGTAAGATGCGAGAATTCCTTTACAAGCTCCTCAGGCGTCATCCCTTGCTTCAGGACATAAAAAACAACAGACCTGACAGGGAACTTTGTTCCTGCTATTACAGGATTTCCCCCACAGTGTGTTTTTAAAGAAATTATGTAGGGGTGTTTCGTCCTAATCTTTTGCGCTACAGGCATATCAATACCTCCTTTATGAGGCTAATCTTACCTTGCTGCTCCTTGATGATAGTATTTTACGATATTCATGGCATAAGGACACGATTAAATGTAGGTATTTACAAAAAACCTAAGCATCATCTAAACTTCTCAATCGCTGACCTTGAAAATAAAACACATCCCTATTTTCATAGATATTGATTCAATCTGGAAAGTGTCCCCAGTTTCCTCTCCTATCCATGATGTTTCATTAAATCAAGAAGCAAGACCAGCGATATTTTTCCAAGTCCACTTTTTGATGTCTTTAAGCCCTATTTGGCCGGACACATCAAGCACTTCGTTTGGTATTAAATAGGATGAATTGTTTATGTCCAAGATATATTCGTAATCCCTATGCGCTGCTTCCGAAGCTTTCAGTGCGTACTTTTTGATGATCAAGGACTGCGTATCATTATCTACCTGAAAAGCCGGATTCTTAACTCTATAACGGACGACTCGCCTTAAATGGGGACCAGCGGAAATGTTCGCAAAATGGATGCCTGAATTATCTTCCAGCAAAACAATAGCTTGCCGGATGTCATCATAATAGGTCCGCAGTAGACACGTCTTGTACTCGTCACTGTAATTGCTTTCCTGAATCAAAAGCAGGACGAATGTATATATGAGTTCAAGGCCTGAGACACTTAAATGAAGCTTTGAGTCGTCGGTAGTAGCTTCAATATTTTTTTCATCAAGAGAAATGGCAGTTCTTGAATGGATGGCCGCATTCCTTAAAATCCTCAATAGCCTGTAAATTTCCCTTGCCATGATACTGGAATCATCGGCGACGGATAATTTTTTGTATTTATCCGTGAAATTTTTTCCTTCCAGTTCTGGGTTATGTATAT
>CAZOEH010000329.1:0-3921 GCA_964578785.1 uncultured Desulfonema sp.
GCAGCATCCTGAAGGACAAAAGCCGCCGCCCCCCCTCCTCGATGATGCGGCCGGTATCCCGGCCAAAACGGGCCGCAACGACCCGTGTCCATGCGGGAGCGGCCGGAAGTACAAGAAGTGCTGCCTGGGCCTGCCGGACTCTAAGTACCGAGCTTCTTCCTGAAAAAGGCGATCGTACGATTCCATGCGAGTTCCGCCGCATCCTTGTTGTACCGGGCGGTATTCGTGTCGTTGTTAAAAGCATGTTGAGCGCCCTCGTACAGATACATTTTATAATCAACGGAGGATTTCTTCAGCGCCGCCTCAAACTCCGGGATGCCCTTGTTAATTCCTTCATCATTACCCGCGTAGTGGATAAGCAGGGATGCTTTGATCCTATGGACATCTCCGGAAGCAGGCTGCCTGCCGTAATACGGAACCGCCGCCGATACATCAGGTGAGTTGACGGCAAGCTGGTTCGCCATTGCTCCGCCCCAGCAGAACCCGACTACTCCCACCTTTCCGGTGGATATCGCATGAGTCTTTAAATATTTGACAGCGGCGACATAATTTTTGATCGTTGACGGCTGGTCCAGTTGCCCTATGAGGGCAATGGCCTTACTCTCATCTTCCGGGGTCCCTCCCACCGGTGAGAGAGCGTCAGGGGCAAGCGCCAGAAAACCCTCCAGGGCGATGCGCCTTGTGACGTCGGCTATGTGCGCGTTCAAACCTCTGTTCTCGTGAATAACGACCACTCCGGGTACTTTAGCGCTCCCCTTCGGTCTCGCCAGTTTGGCAAGAATATCCCCTGTCGCGCCCTGATATTTAATATCCTCGGTATAAAGGCGCGGATCATCCTTAGAAACCATCTCCGCTCCGGCAGAGTTCCCCTCCAACAGGGTGAGGAGAGTGTTCGCGGCAATGATACCACCGGCAACAACGGACAATCTTCTGAGAAATTCCCGGCGATCCGTCAATCCGTGCCTGTATTCAGAGTAGAGTTCGGCAACTTTCTTGTCCATGATCGTCCTCCTTTTTTTTATTGATAAGCTCCTGTTTCTGCTTCCTTTCAGGATACGAAAGAGCGTCCTGCATGTCAAGGAATTGTATCGCTGTTGTGCCGGGATGGGATTTGATTCCGGTTCCGCGCGGACGCTTTGAGAACAGCCGCTATACTCATCCGTGATTTATCGGGAAAGCGCGTCCAGTATGCTCCCGTCATGTACGATGTCGGTGATCAGTTTTTTGTAGATTACAGGAGCTTCGCGCATGACCGCGTTTTTGGGCCCGGCCATAACGCTTCCCCTGATCACATGCGTTTCCCTGATCTTGTTTTCAGCAAGTACTTTCCCGGCGCTGTCGAGAACCCGGACATTGACTTCATACCACATCTTTGCATTCTGATAGCTGTCAAAATTGTAGTCGATGATATCCACCATCAATTTCCTGCCCGGGTTTTGTGAGGTTGTCTTAAGCCCGGCCGCGGTCAGCTCTTTCAGGATGTCTTTTTCCATCAGTTCCGCCAAAGGCACGTTACCCTTGGTCGTCACACCCCATGTATTTCCGAATCCCGCGCGAAAATGGCCGAGGTAATCGGGCGATTTCGTTCCGTCTTTGACAAACGGGCGCTCATCACGCACAACAACACCGGCCGTCTGGCTGCTGGAGACAGGGTTAGATACGACGCTGGGGCTGTAATCCAGACGGATGGATTGTCCGGCGACACAGCCGGAGAGCATGCCCAGAACAATGAAGCAGAAAGATAGTGATAAGGCATATTCCCGTTTCGACGTTTCTTTTTTGCTCATGCCGGTTCTCCTTTATTCTGAATTGCCATCGGTGGAAGTATGATAAGATACCGTATTAATTTGATTACAGAAGAATCACCGTATCCAAAGCATCTGCCGGTGTCAATATTTTCACCCCTTCCAATATCCTCCCGAACAGATGGCCAAAATCACTACGGTCGCCGGTGACGAAAATATCGACCTTCCCCTGGAGAGCTGCGGCAAGCACGGGCGCGTCCTTTCCGGCCAGGGGTAGCCGCTCCGCCCGGATGATCCATTGATGGTGAGGTTCAGGAAATATATCAACTTGTTGCATCAGTATGGTCAGATCCGCAAGTTTATTCGGAGCTTTTTTCCGTATATTTCTGACGGCTTCCTCATGGGCAAAGGCGGATGTGCAGAGGGCGCATTTTCCGACGGCAGCCAATCTGAACAATCCACGGGACAACCCATGAGCGCTGTAAGCGGCTGTAAAAATTACGTTGGCATCAAGAAAAAGTTTCATTTTTTCAGGGCGCAATCAAGCTTGACCTTCTGCTCCGGCGACATCCTGTCTTCTTCCAGGAAGGAAGCGATCCGTTCATCGCTGTAGATTTCAATTGGATAAACGCCTGCCTGCCTCAATACAATGGCGCCGTCATCAGTGATATCAACCAGAAGCGGCGTTTCGCCACTGATGCCCGCCTTTTGTAAGATAGCCTTGGGTAACGAAACCTGTCCTTTTTTTCCTAGTTTGACTAATTGCATCTTTTTTCTCCAGAAAATCTTTTATCCGGAAAGCCGGATTATGGATTACAATACCAATTAGAATGGCTTATGGCAAGAAAATTATTCGCCTCAGTTCCTGCAATTGGCCTTTGTCGGCGTCACGGATATTCCCCGGCGTGTTTTATTACGGGAATAAAGAAACTTCAGATTTATGGAGTGTTTCATAAGTATTCTTCACGCCGTAATTATACTTTGATGTACGCCCTTACCCGCCAGGGATATTTGAAAAATCGCATCAGATGTTGTTTCTTCATGACGGTTTATTGTTCAGGGCTTTCGAGTATCTCCCAGCGAAGATAGCTCGTCTCAATATCCTGTTCCACTTCCGTGAGGCGTTTTTGAAGCGCGGCGACCTCCTCTCTGCTCTTTTTATAGAAGAGAGGATCGGACATAGCCGCGTGTAGAGCCTTTTGTTCCGATTCAAGTTCATCGATCCTGCGGGGCAGCTCCGATAATTCCCTCGATTGTTTGAACCCGAGCTTCTTTGCCTTCGGAGACGGCTGGGGCGGCCTGACTTTTCCGGCCTCTTTTTTTTCGGGAGGTGTATCCGAAGACACTGGTCTTTGCAGCAGCCAGTCATCATATCCTCCGGCATATTCGGTCACAAGCCCCCTGCCTTCAAATACAATGGTGCTGGTTACAACGTTATTTAAAAAAGCCCGGTCATGACTGACCAGCAGAAGAGTCCCTGTATAATCGAAGAGAAGCTCCTCAAGAAGTTCCAGGGTTTCGGCATCCAGATCATTCGTAGGTTCGTCCAGTACCAGGAGATTGGCCGGTTTGGCAAAGAGCCTTGCAAGCAGCAGTCTGTTGCGCTCTCCTCCGGAAAGCACATTAACCGGCAGGCGGCATCTTTCCGGGGAAAAAAGAAAATCCTGCAAGTGGCTTATCACATGGCGCTTCTGGCCATTGAAAATTATAAAATCGTTACCTTCGCCGATGTTTTGAACCGCGGTTTTCCGCTCGTCCAACTGAGCTCTGAGCTGGTCGAAATAGGCAACCTGAAGCTGTGTGCCGTGCCGCACAGTGCCGTTGTCAGGAGCGATTTCTTTTAAAAGGATGCTTAGCAGCGTGGTTTTCCCCGCTCCGTTGGGGCCGATGATGCCGACCTTATCCCCCCGCATTATGGAGGTGGAAAAGCCCCGTACAACCGGGATTTGTCCGTAGGAATGATTTATCTCTTCGGCTTCGATAACCAGCCGTCCGCTCCTTTCCGCTTTCTGAAGCTCCAGCCGGACATCTCCTGTCTTTGCGCGGCGGGCCCTGGCTTCCGCCCGTAATTTCTGCAGGGTTCGGACGCGGCCTTCGTTGCGGGTGCGGCGGGCCTTGACACCCTGCCGGATCCAGACCTCTTCCTGGGAAAGTTTTTTGTCGAACACCCTGTTTT
>CAZOEH010000330.1:0-3916 GCA_964578785.1 uncultured Desulfonema sp.
ATCGAGATCATTGTCGAGTGTTTTGCCGTGGTAGTTATAGGCGGCATGGGAAGCCTGCCCGGAACTCTTCTTGGTTCATTTATAGTCGGTCAGGTATATTCATTCGGTATTATGTATAAACCGGAGCTGGCTCTGGCCTTTATCTTCATGGTCATGGCCGTCGTTCTCATTATACGCCCCTGGGGTATCTTCGGGAGGCCGGAAAGATAGGCATGGAAGCAAACAAGATGGAAAATAAAAGTTCCTCATTAAAGAGGGGATGGTGGCTGATACTCCTTATTGCAGCAGGCATCGCCGCGCCTCATGTAATATCTGAATTCTATCTGCTTATCTTAGGCGAGGCGCTGATCATGAGCCTCTTCGCCTTGAGTTTCAATCTGCTTTTCGGCCATATGGGGCAGCTCCCTTTCGGACAGGCTGCGTTTTATGGCCTTGGCGGATACGGCATTGCCATGCTTCTGACCAAATTTCAGATAAATTTCTGGCTGAGTTTTTTAGCAGGAATAGGGCTGGCCGCTTTGGCCGGACTTATAATTGGAATTTTCTGCGTTCGCCTCAGGGGAATATATTTTTCAATACTTACACTAGCCTTCGGCCAGCTTATATTCGTCATAATCTACAAATGGCATGACTTCACAGGCGGCGACGACGGGATTCAGGGGGTGTTCCCTCCGGAATTTTTGAAAACACCTATTTCTTATTACTATTTCGTACTTCTTGTTTTCTGCATTGCAGCATTTATCCTGTGGCGTATAACCAATTCCCCCTTCGGATACATTCTGAAAGCGATGAGGGAGAATTCGGAGCGCACAGAATTTTTAGGAATTCCGATAGCAAGATATCAGCTTACCGCCTTTGTAATTTCAGCAGCTTTTGCGGGCCTGGCAGGCGCTCTCTGGGCTCCTTTCTACCGTTCAGTGGCCCCTTCAACCCTGATGTGGATTAAATCCGGAGAACCCGTAATGGCAACCATACTTGGAGGGGCAGGACTTTTTTTCGGACCGGTTCTGGGGACCTTCATTATTACCTTTTTCCATGCCTATATTTTAGGATTCACCCATTTCTGGCCCATCATTATGGGAACCCTGATCCTGATTGTTATATTCTTCCTGCCCGGAGGAGTTTTAGGCTTTATAAAGGAAAAACTGGATAACAGAAAAAAGAAAGAGCAGCAATCCTGATGATAATTGATAAAGGACGATTAAAACGTGATTCTTGAGACCAGAAAATTAGTTAAGGAATTCGGAAAACTTCTTGCCACCAACAATGTGAGCTTTTCCGTGAATAAAGGTGATATCCATGCCATTATCGGTCCCAATGGCGCGGGGAAATCGACATTCTTTAACCTGATCACCGGATATCATTTTCCCAACTCAGGAAAGGTTTTCTTTAAAGAAAAGGAGATTACCAAACTGCCTCCCTACCGGCGATGCAGGCTGGGGATTACCCGCTCCTTCCAAATTACGAGTATCTATCCGAAGCTTACGGCATATGACAGCATTCTTATGGCGCTTCTGTCAAGGCAGAGGGCGACCCTTAATTTATTCTCATCGGCTGAAAAATATTTCCGTGAAGAGGTCTGGAGTATTCTTGAAGATGTGGGACTGGCAGATCAGGCCCATATTAACGGAGATTCCATTTCGCACGGAGATAAAAAAAGGCTGGAACTGGCAGTCACTCTGGGAACAAAGCCTGAATTGCTGCTTCTGGATGAACCGACCTGCGGGATGTCTCCTGAGGAGACGGAAAGCATTATGATAATGATTAAAAATCTGGTGGACAAGAAAGGCCTGACCATCCTTTTCACCGAACACGATATGGGAGTGGTTTTCGGGATTGCAAGGAGAATCTCGGTGCTTCATCAGGGAACCCTGATCGCCGATGGAACTCCGGAAGAGGTGCGCGCGAGTGAAGAGGTTCAAAAAGTTTATCTGGGTGGTGCCGCATGATCCTTGAGCTGAAAGATATTCATACATATTATGGCACTAGCCATATTCTATTCGGGATTTCCATGCATGTTGAGGAAGGTGAATCGGTCTGTCTCCTTGGAAGAAACGGAGCCGGTAAGACTACAACTTTAAAGAGCATTATCGGGCTGACTCCCCCTGAGAAAGGAAGCATCCTGTTCCGGGAAAAGGAAGTAGCCGGCAAGCCTCCATACCATATTGCTCAGCGTGGAATAGGTTTTGTTCCGGATGACCGCAGGATATTTCCGGATCTGACTGTCCGCCAGAATATACTTCTCGCCAAGAAAGATCGCGAAGGAAGCATATGGAACCTCGACCGGCTTTATTCCCTCTTCCCAAAGTTGAAAGATCTGGATAGTAATATGGGCGGCCATTTAAGCGGGGGGGAGCAGCAGATGCTCACCATTGCCCGCACATTGATGACAAATCCTTCGCTGCTTCTTCTGGATGAGCCGGGAGAAGGCCTGGCGCCTCTCGTGGTCAAAGCCATGGGCGAACAGCTGATGGAGATCAAAAAATTAGGCGTGACCATGCTCATCTGCGAGCATAATGTCGGGCTGGCAATGTCTTTAAGCGACCGGGCTTATGTCATGGACAAGGGCGCCATCCGGTATCATGGAACCATTTCCGAATTAAAAGCAAACGAAGAGGTACGCAAGAAATACCTTATGGTTTAAAGAACTATGAATCTTGGCACCCTCCTGACGCGTCATGCCCGGTTCCGCACGGATCACACGGCTGTAATTTTTCAGAACAGCCGGCTGACCTATGCCGGGCTGAACAGAAGCGTCAACCGCCTCTCAAATGCATTCCTGCATCATGGCATCCGCAAGGGCGATAAGATTGCGACTATCCTCCCAAACTGCCTGGAGCTCTTCGAGATCTACTGGGCTGTAGCCAGAATAGGAGCAGTGGTTGTCCCGCTGAGCCCGCTCCTTCGAGGAAGCGGACTGGTATCTCTGCTCCGGGACTCGGATGCGGTAATGATAATCACCAATAACTCTTTTGTTGAAATTCTGGATCCCATAAGGCCCGAAGTGCCGGCTATATCCGCCGGCCGGTACATTCTGACCGACAGCTCCGGAATCAAAGGTTACCGGAACTATCACGAAATGAAGAATCTCGCTTCCGATCAGGATCCGGAAGAAATTGAAATCACCGGCCATGATCCTTACAACATAATTTACAGCAGCGGCACAACCGGACTCCCAAAGGGGATTGTGCACACCCATTATGTAAGGGCCATGTACTGCACGATCTTTTCTTCAGCGTACAGGATTTCCCCTGAGAGCGTGGTACTGCACAGCGGATCAATTGTTTTTAACGGGGCATTTTTAACCCTGATGCCGGCAATGTTCCTCGGAGCTACTTATATACTCCATCCCCAGTTTAATGCGGAAAACATGATCGATACCATTCAAAGGGAGCAGGTCACGCATGTGGATGTCGTTCCGGCCCAGGTAATTGCCCTGCTCAATTCACCTAAATTCTCCATTGATACCCTGAAATCCATAGAAATGTTCCTCTGCATCGGCGCTCCTCTTCTCAAAGAGTACAAGGAAGAACTGAACCGCAGGCTTCCGGGACGCTTTTATGAACTCTACGGTTTGACCGAGGGCTTCGTAACCATTCTTGATAAAAATGATTATGCGGCTAAGCCGACATCTGTTGGCTGCCCCCCGCCCTTCTTTGAAATGCGGATTATGGATGAAAAACGGCAGGAGGTTCCGAAAGGAGTGGTGGGTGAAATCACAGGCCGCGGTCCTATACTTATGCCCGGATATTACAAGCGGCCTGATCTGACCTCAAAAGCCATCATAGACGGATGGCTCTACAGCGGAGACCTTGGATATGAGGATGAGGATGGCTACCTATATCTTGTTGACCGCAAAAAGGACATGATCATATCAGGCGGAATCAATGTTTACCCGAAGGATATTGAAGAAATC
>CAZOEH010000331.1:0-3895 GCA_964578785.1 uncultured Desulfonema sp.
GACAACCCAGCCGACATCCGATGCTGCCCAGTAAACATCTCCGGCATCAACATTATAGATTGCTTTCATGGTCCATTTAAGCGCCACCATGTGTCCGCCATTATCTCTGACCACTCCTTTCGGAATCCCTGTTGTGCCTGATGTGTAAAGTATGTACAGGGGGTCTGTAGCTGCAACCGGCACACAGTCGTGCGGTTTGGCTTTTGACATTACATCATTCCAGTCAAGATCCCGGCCCTGAATCAGGTTTGCAGTTTCCATGGGACGCTGGTAAATTATGCAGTGATCCGGTTTCGATTGAGCCATTTCAATGGCGCCATCTAAAAGCGGCTTGTAGGGTATCACCCTCTTAACTTCAATGCCGCATGAGGCTGAAACTATTACTTTGGGTTTTGCATCGTTTATACGTGTTGCCAGTTCGTTTGATGCAAATCCTCCGAAAACAACCGAGTGAACTGCTCCAAGGCGGGCGCAGGCAAGCATTGCTATAGCTGCTTCCGGAATCATAGGCATATAGATGAGGACGCGATCCCCCTTCACAACTCCGAGGGAGGAAAGCGCACCCGCAAATTTTGCAACAAGATCTCTTAACTCAATGTATGTGAATTTCTTTATAGTATCGGTGACAGGGCTGTCATAAATGAGCGCATCCTGGTTGCCTCTCCCGTTTTCTATGTGAAAATCGAGCGCATTGTAACAGGTATTGACCATTCCGCCGGGAAACCACCTGTAAAAATAGGGCTTGCGGGAATCATCCAGAACTTTATCCCATTTTTTATACCAGTGACAGTCCTCCGCCGCTTCGCCCCAGAATCCTTCAGGGTCTTTAAGAGATCTTTCATAAGCTTGATAGTACGGGTTTGTCATCGTCATCCTCCTTTATGAGAGTTTTGAGGTACTGCTATAGTGGGCCGGCATATGTAATCGGTTTTGCCGTTTGGCAAGATCGGAATCAGAACTTCGTTAATCCGCCTGGCGAACTCTCAGATCCGGACAGCCCCGGTGGATATTCGCCCATGAAGCCGTTATTTCGTCCCTGCCTGTGTCTCTTTGTTGGCAATCAGGGGGCGTTGTTATGTTTCTTAACAATTTCTTGCAAAACGGTAAAACCGGATATATGCGCCGGCTCCTGATGAGTGAGCAGTCTGTTTTTTTTAAATAGAAATTATAACTATAAGTGTCAAGTAAAAAAATGAACGACATACATTATTTGAATTGGATAAATCGAAATTAAAGGGAAAAATGAGTGAATGGTTGATAAAATGGACTTGAAAAAGTTATATGCCCGCGGATTTGAGATTTTCGGGAAAGAGACTTTTACGAAACCGTAAATAGTGATGTATGTGATATCACCTGATGAAGCACCCGCCGACTATGGATTCCGCCGCGGTTTTCAGCTCAAGCAGTTCATCTTCGCTGAATCCGCAATCTTCAACTGCGAAAAAATCAGGATCAAGGACATTTTTGTTTTGAAAACGCTGCAGGATATAAGATTCGGCGCCTTTGATAATACCGGAAATCTTTTCAATTACCGGCAGGCTTATAAACGGTTTTACGCATGTTGTTCTGAATTCATATCCGATTCCGGCATTCATGATTATTTCAATGCTTGATAATATATCGGAAGGTTCATAATCGTATTTTACGAAGAAAGAGTAAAGGGCAGGGTCGGTCTTGATATCCATGGCAATATAGTCGATAAGATCTTTATCGGTTAAAGATTTTATTACGGAGGGATTACTGCCGTTCGTATCGAGTTTTACAGGATATCCTAAAGCCTTGATATTTCTGCAAACAGATTCGATATCATCATGAATTGTCGGCTCTCCGCCAGTAATGACGGCACCCTCTAAAAAATCTTTCCGGCTTTCGAGAAAAGAATAAATTTCATTTTCAGTCAAAGATATGGACGGGTTGTTTTTTGCCAGATCAGGATTGTGACAATAAGGACAGGCAAAATTGCATCCTGAGGTAAAAAGGACGCAACTTATTCTTCCGGGGTAATCGATCAGCGAATTTTTCTGAATGCCGCCAAAAATCAAAGTGCTAAGACTCTCCCGGCTCTTTGAAGAGGCTCATTATCGAATAAACGCTCATTATCCGGATCCGGATTGCCCGGTCCGGAATTAACGGAACAGTATTTGTCTGCGGATTCGGACGGGATTTTATATGTCTTTCTCATTACGAATTCGGCCTGCTTTCCGTTATTCCATTGCTTAACCGGCCGTAAATATCCCACAACCCTGGAATAGACTTCCGTTTCAGAATCGCAGACGGTGCATTTTTCCTGCTTTCCTTTAAGGTAGCCGTGAGACGGGCAAACACTGAATGTCGGAGTCAGGGTAAAATACGGAAGATGGAAACGTGTTGATATTTTTCTTATCAGCCCTTTTATCGTTGAAACGTCAGTGATGAGCTCGCCCAGGAAAATATGCAAAACCGTGCCGCCGGTATATTTGGTCTGAAGGCTGTCCTGCAGGCTTAAGGTTTCATATATGTCATCGGTGTAGTTTACAGGGAGCTGGGTTGAGTTCGTATAATAGGGC
This sequence comes from uncultured Desulfonema sp., assembly GCA_964578785.1. Classification (GTDB taxonomy): domain Bacteria; phylum Desulfobacterota; class Desulfobacteria; order Desulfobacterales; family RPRI01; genus RPRI01. The sequence goes on from CAZOEH010000331.1 coordinate 2,547, forward strand.
GCGGCTCCTTTTATGTAATCACCTTCATTGGCGCAGATGATATCCGGGAATTTCTGCTTGTCTTTCATGGAGAGCCTGTAGGATGTTCCTTCCGCAGGCGTCGCTTCAAGGTTATAGAGATCTCCTGTTTTCTCCTGGGTTTCTGAGAGGATATTGCGTATGAAATCCATGACCTTCAGGGAAAAATCGAGGCCTTCTTTACTGGCTATATCCTTGCCGATATAATTAAGGCAGGCTTCGTTCATGCCGATTATGCCGATCGTGGAAAAATGATTTTTCCAGTAAAGCCCGGTTCCGTTTTTTACCTCTCTCAGGTAGAATTTTGAATAGGGGTATAAATTTTTATCTGTAAACCTTTCAAGGATCTTCCTCTTTATGGAAAGGCTCATGGTAGCCAGATTGATTTTTTCCTTAAGATGGGCAAAAAACTCATCATCGCTTTTTGAAAGATAGCCGATGCGCGGAAGATTTATGGTAACGACTCCTATTGACCCCGTAAGAGGGCTTGCGCCGAAAAGTCCGCCGCCTCTTTTGAGAAGCTCTCTGTTATCAAGTCGCAGCCTGCAGCACATGGATCTGGTATCTTCGGGAGAGAGATCCGAATTCACAAAGTTTGAAAAATAGGGAATTCCATATTTGCCTGTCATCTTCCAGACGGTTTCGAGATTAGGATTATCCCAGTCAAAATCCGCCGTTATGCTGTATGTCGGTATAGGGAACGTAAAGACCCTTCCTCTTGCATCCCCTTCCATCATGACCTCGGCGAACGCTCTGTTGATCATATCCATTTCAGGCTGAAATTCCGAGTATGTCTCCGAGCGCTCTTTTCCGCCGATAATCACCGCATGGTCTTTGAGTATCGACGGAACATACAGGTCCATGGTTATATTCGTAAAGGGAGTCTGGAAGCCGACCCGTGTCGGGATATTTATGTTGAATACGAACTCCTGCAGAGCCTGCTTTACCTCGCTGTATTTCAGCCGGTCGAACCGGACAAACGGCGCGAGAAGGGTGTCAAAATTTGAAATAGCCTGTGCGCCGGCGGCTTCACCCTGAAGCGTGTAGAAAAAATTTACTATTTGTCCAAGGGCGGATCTTAAGTGTTTGGGAGGAGCGCTTTCCACTTTCCCTTCAACACCCATGAAACCCTTTGTAAGAAGATCTTTTAAATCCCATCCTACGCAGTAAACGGACAAAAGGCTTAAGTCATGTATGTGCAGATCTCCCTTTTTGTGGGCGTCTCTAACCTCCGGCGGATAGATGCGGTTAAGCCAGTATTCGGAAGTCACATCTGATGATATATAATTGTTAAGCCCCTGGAGGGAATAGCACATGTTGCTGTTTTCCTT
>CAZOEH010000332.1:0-3891 GCA_964578785.1 uncultured Desulfonema sp.
CCGAGTGATGCCAGGCGCTGGCTTCTTGCAACCTCCCTGCGGAGTGAGCGGACTTCACTCAAATCCTTAAAGAGAATTATATAACCGAGAGAATCGCCTTTTTCATCCTTCAGTTCGGTCGCGCTGACTTCAAGTGGCACGGCCTTTCCGTCTTTTAATATACATTCAATTTCAGTTTCAACGACTCCTTTCTCATCTTTCAAACCTGAGACAAGCTTCCATAAAGCCGAAGGAAGAATTTCTTCCGCTCCCTTTCCCGATATATCCGGAGGTGAAATGGATAGAATCGACCCGGCAGTATTGTTCGACAAAGCGATTCTTTTGTTGTTGTCCACTGCAATGAGGCCTATCGGCATCTTCTCGACAAGATGATCCGAAAAAGCCTTTATCCGCGAAAGGGACACTTTTGCGCTCCTGTAGCTCTGGGCCATGAAGAGGAGTACCACACCCGCAAAACCGATAAGAAGAAGCACAATCCCCATTACTACCGTGTGCTTCATATCTGCGATCCTCGCCTCTTCAACAGCCGACATATCAAGACCGACGAATATTATAAGATCCTCCTGCTTTGGATTTTCAATAGTGCATTCCGGATTGAACCATCTTCTCATCATGCCTCCGCGGCGCATTCCGCTCACAGGGGCGAAGTTTCTGTATACTTCAAATATTTTTATATCATCGGGCAATGAAACAACGCGCCACTGCACCTCTTTTGCCCCGGAAATCTCTTTTAAATCCATGCCGGATTCATAGGTTTTTCCGACATGGTCGGGATGATTATGGGCAACAATTGTACCTTCAGCATCCGTGACAAGAATATAGGCTATATCCGGCTGCATCGCGGTTTCGCTTAAAAGCCTCTGAAGATGAAAGCTTCCCATGAAGTTTCCGGACATGCCTGTTCTTGTGCCTGCTTCGAACGACCTTATTAGGGCGGCGCCCTTTTCAAGAAGAAGACGTGTATTTTGCAGACTATTCCGGTGAATGCTCTGCATTGTCATGAATGCAAAAATAGGAAACAGCACCATGACAGCGCCTATAAACACCCAGGGAGGAACTCCCGCCCAGAATCTGCTGTTGATTATTTTTTTTAACATATCCCTATTATTTACCTTCATAAAAGTCAAAAAGCGCCTTTTATTTGGCGGGAAAGGGCTTCCCCTCTCCCGCCGCTTGAAGTAAATTCAAGCGGTTCCACTCTCACCCCAGGCCAGGGCTTAATCGCTCTCGGCCTGTTGATGGACTTTTTACAAGTCCATCATTATCACTCAGCAAATATAGTGCCATAAAAATTATAATTTATAATATATTGAAATATTTAATAATACCTGGATCGGTTCCGGATAGAAAACCGTGCGTTTGCATACTTTATATCCATTTTATAGAATTTCTATTCAAACCGGATACTTAATATCCATAATTCCTGCGCTTATATCAAGAACAATTTTAACGATCACCGCAAAATCAGTAGGTGATCCGGAGCTCAGGGTTCCAGGATTCAAGGATCCAGGTAAGAAGAAATGAAGCACTACCGCTGAATACGTGGAAACTTATAAAGGATTAACCGGAGAAGAACTTTTTTTTCAATGATACTGGTGGGGAACATACTGAAGGTGGATAACATAGTTTATGGCAATAGAAAAAAGACAGGCGACAACGGGGGTTAAAAACCACCCTGTCAGGATATGATAGAGGGTCCTGCGGTTGATGGTATCGACCCCTTTAAGAAGCCCGACCCCCAGCACTCCTCCTATAATCGCCTGAGAGGTTGAAACCGGCACCCCGACCACGGTAAAAAAGTGTACGGTTACGCCGAGAGAAAGGACAACTATGAGCGCCGAAAATGGGTCAAGCTTCACAAGCTTCTTTCCTACCGTCTCCATGACCGGCCTGCTGTAAGTAAGAATACCGAGAGCTATGCTTAGTCCTCCGATCAGGGCCGCATTAAACACGCTTATCAGTCCTGCGCCGACAAAAACGGCGGTAACATTGGCGACATTATTTGCGCCAAGCGTGTATGCCCCGTAGGCTCCGGCAATGATCATCCCCGTTCGTATGACCAGATCGGATTCGAAAATATTAAGTCTGAGCCTGTTATAAAAATAGGCCAGGACCTTGTACAGGAGAATCGAAACCAGAGCTGCCAGAACAGGTGTTCCGAACCAGCATGCCGCTACCTTCCCCATTCCGGCATAGTTAAACTGCCCGTTCAATATTCCTATACCTATGATCGAGCCCACAACCGACTGGGACGTTGAAACCGGCAGGCCGAACACCGTCATTATCGTTACCGTAATTGCCGCCGCCACGGAAGATATCACGGCATCTTCTATTCCAAAACTAGTCAGCCCTCTGAGCGTCTCTATTCCGGGGCTTCCTGATATCACAGCTCCAAGAATAACAAATACCGATGCAATAATAGCGGCTGTCCAGAATTTAACCATTCTCGAAGAGACGGCGGCTCCAAAAACATTGGCTGCGTGGTTAGCCCCCAGAGACCAGCCCATGAATATTCCGCCAAGGAGAGGAAGCATTAAACACGCCTCTTGAGACTGATAATATTTATCAGCTTCGATACACTCTCCGCTGAATCGGAAATATTTCCGATTTTTTCAATAAGCTCCTTGAGCTGAAGTTTTTTAAAGGGATCTATGTCCGAATCAAAGATTATGGCAGTTATTCTTCTTTCAATATTATCACAGTGGCTTTCGTTTGTGTCTATACTGCCAAGCAGCGCCCGGATTCCGGCGGTGTTTGTAAAAAGAGCGATGGACTGCTTTATAAGAAGCTCGCAGCATTCCATGCTTATATTGACGAGATCTTTAATTTCCGTGGCAATAAAAGCCGGAACGGCAAGCCTCTGGGCCTGAATCATGTAAAGGATATCCTTGAAAAGGCGGGGGATGGTGTCTATTTCGGTGAGAAGTTCCATGATATCGCCGCGTGAATCGGGAATAAGCGTCTTGCCGTACATTATGTTATTTATCTCATCGCTGATGTCAGTCGTTTTGTTTTCATATTTATGAGTCTGTTTAATATAAAAATCAAAACTCTCGCAGCTTGTATCGGACAGAATGCAGGAGTTTATCGCTTTGGAAAAGCTCTCCTGGCTCAGCTTGAAAGTATCAAGATACTCATAGAGCAACAGCTCTACCTGACGTTCTTTTTTAAAAACAAAGTTCAGCATATCAGCCGCCTTTCCATAGCTAATAAAAGGATTGTCAGTGCGGTTCGCATCTGCCCATACCCCGGCATTGGGGATATGAGTTGTTAGAAAATCTCATTAACACCAAGTAATGGTTTTAGCAATACCCCGATGCGAAACAAGGTTTGTGCGGTATCTTACTAACAGCGTGTTCCACACCCTGAATGTTTTTATCCGCCCGCTTTTTCCTATACCCTTCTGCAGCGCTTCAGGAAACGGTCTATCTGACAACTTTATTTTTACGGATAATATCTATTTTGTTTCCGATTTATTTATGATATTCGGCAACGATAGTAAGCTCGTAATTTGTAAAAGTCGGGTTATATCGCTTTGTAATAATCTGTTTCCGACTAACTCGTTTGAGCTCATAACTTCGGTTCAAAAGACTCCCGGCAGGATAAGCATTTTATATGAAAAACCTGGAAACTCAGGTATTAATAATCGGCGGAGGGATAACCGGTACAGGCATCGCCAGAGATCTCTCTCTTCGCGGCATCTCGTGCATAGTAGTCGAAAAAAAAGACATCAACGCCGGAGCTTCCGGAAGCAATCACGGCCTGCTGCACAGCGGAGCCCGTTATGTGCTTCATGATGCCGGAACCGCAACGGAATGCATGGAAGAAAGCCGGATATTAAAACAGGTTGCTTCGCAGTGCATTGAAGATACCGGCGGACTTTTTGTGGCG
>CAZOEH010000333.1:0-3886 GCA_964578785.1 uncultured Desulfonema sp.
AAGCATATCGTATTATCCCTTCTCTTAACACTCTTTATATGTATTGCCGGAACTGCAGGCTATATGATTATCGAGGGTTGGAACCTTCTTGATTCAATATATATGACGGTAACCACAATTGCCACTGTCGGATACGGTGAAGTTCATGAGGTCAGCAGAAATGGGCGTATTTTTACAATTTTACTGATTTTTTGCGGTGTCGGCTTCTGCCTATATATAGCAGGCGCCATAGTTCAATTCATGGTGGAAGGACGAATTAGAGATGTTCTGGGGAGGAGGAGATTGGATAAAAAAATCGGCAGGCTTAAAAACCACTATATTGTATGCGGATATGGTCGAATCGGAAAAATGCTCTGTAAAAACCTGATGATAAGGAAAGATTTTGACCTTATTGTTATTGAAAACAACAAGGAACTTATCCCGGTCATGGAAGAAGACGGGATTTTGTATTTGCCCGCAGATGCCGGTGATGAATTGAATTTGTTAAAAGCAGGCATAAAGGCAGCTAGAGGACTTGCTGCCGTTCTCGCTACAGATGCAGATAATGTTTTTCTTGTCTTAAGCGCAAGACAACTTAATCCTGGGCTGAACATAACAGCCAGGGCAACCCGAAACGAAGCAAAATCCAAGCTCCTGGCTGCAGGAGCCAATAGCGTTGTATCACCATATGATATCGGCGCTATCAGTATGGCTCAGAGAATTCTGCGACCCGCGGTAACAACCTTTTTAGATCTTGCTTTCACCGAGCAGCGTAAAGACATTAAAATGGAGGAAATCCCCGTCAGCGCGTCTTCAAGCATTATAAACATTATGTTAAAAGATTCCGGAATCAGGCAAAACTATAACCTCATTATCATTGCAATAAAAAAGCAGGACGGAAGTATGCTGTTTAATCCTTCGTTTGAGACTAAAATACAGGCCGGAGATACGGTTATTGCTGTTGGAGAAGATGCAAATCTCCAAAAATTTGAAAAAATCCTGCAACCATAGGCTTGATAATCTGCCAGGTCGTCAAATCTTATAAATTATCCTGTTTTCTGTAATGATAATATCTACATATTTATCATGTGATTCCATCGGAATATACTGAAGAATCTGACTTTCATATGCAAGGGCGACTTTTCTGGTGGTAAGAGGAAGTTTTGGAATTAATCTGTCATAAGCCCCGTCACCGGATCCGATTCTGCCCCCTTTTTCATCAAAAGCGACCCCTGGGATAATAGCTATCTCAATAAATTCCATGGGAATTATTTTACACTTATCGGCATCGGGTTCCAGCGTTCCGTTTTTTTTATATTTCATGTCGGTTTTAATATTGTCGACTTTCATCAGTATTACTTCATTTTTTTGCTCATTAAAGGCAGGAAGAACAACAATTTTATTGTTGTCAAAACATTTTTTTAAAATATTACCGGTAATAACTTCACACGAAGCATTTATATACAGTAATGATGTTTTAGCCTCGACGAAATTGGCAAATTCAAAGAGCCTTTTCTCTATTCCCCGCGTTTTTTCCGATATATTATTAGCCGAAAGCTTGCTGAATACTTTTGATATATTATTGCGTATTTCAACTTTTTTCCCCCGAATCTCCTCCATATATTATCTCCCGAGATAGTGGAATTTGTAATTTTATTAACATAATAGTTGACAAATGTCAACTTATAAAAATCATTGACTAAAAAGATGGTACATGGTTATAAGTAAACTATATTGGTTTTTTTATTTGTGGCCGGTTGTATCCGGGCTTATAGTTTCTTCCTGCAATTTGAACATTATGTGATATAATAATTGAAAGATTCGGAAAAAGTTGTTTTTAGCTTTTATGAAAGTATAACATATTATTATAAAGGTGTTTTATAAAAAACAGGTATATCCATGCTGGAAATTAAGTTTGTCAGACAAAATTTGGATATTGTACAAAAATCGGTTTTAAAGCGTTATAAAAACGCCGATTTTGAAGGTTTTAGAATATATGACACTAAAGCAAGGGCGATTCTTACAGAAATTGAAGAATTGAGACATCGCCGCAATGTCGTCTCAGATAAAATTGCGTCTATGAAAAGAAAAGGTGATGATGCAAATGACCTTGTTCTGGAAATGCGCGAAGTCTCGGCAAAAATAAAAAATCTTGATTCGGAACTGGCTGAAAATGAAGAAAAAATAAACAGAATTCTTCTGGAAATACCAAACATTCCTCATGCTTCTGTTCCGGACGGAAAAGACAGTTCGGATAATCGGATTATAAGAATCGCCGGAACACCCTCTGAATTTAAATTCAAGCCGAAATCGCACTGGGAAATAGGCGAAGATCTTAAGGTTCTTGATTTTGACAGGGCGTCAAAGATAACAGGAGCCCGCTTTCCTCTTTATTTCGGCTCCGGTGCAAAACTGGAAAGAGCATTGATCAATTTTATGCTTGAAACGCATACGACTAAGCATGGTTATACAGAAGTACTGCCTCCCTTTATCGTCAATAAACAAAGCATGACGAGCACGGGTCAATTGCCCAAGTTTGCCGAAGACCTCTTCAAGATAGAAGGATGGGATTATTACCTGATACCGACAGCGGAAGTGCCTGTGACGAATATCCATCAGAATGAAATACTTGATGAAAGCATTCTGCCGGTTTTATACACCGCTTATACGCCATGCTTCCGCTCCGAAGCAGGCTCTTACGGCAAAGACACAAAAGGATTGATAAGGCAACATCAGTTCAATAAGGTGGAACTGGTTAAATTTTCAAAACCTGAAACTTCTTATGATGAACTTGAGAAACTGTTAAATGATGCGGAGACTATTTTACAACTCCTCGGACTCCCATACCAGGTTATATCGCTCTGCAGCGGAGACCTTGGTTTCTCTGCTGCAAAAACTTACGATATTGAAGTATGGATGCCTTCTCAGAACGTTTACAGGGAAATATCATCATGCAGCAATTTCGAAAATTTCCAGGCAAGACGCGGAAACATCAGATTCAAAAGGAAAGGTAAAAAAGGATCTGAGTTCGTCCATACATTAAACGGGTCCGGGCTTGCTGTAGGCAGAACATTTGCCGCCATACTTGAAAACTACCAGCAGGAAGACGGTTCTGTCATTATTCCCGAAATATTAAAACCATACATGGGCGGTATGGAAAGGATAATGTTATGAAACCGGAAGAGTTTCCGGACGAGATACGAAAGTTCATCATACCGGAACATAAAGGGAATATCGTTTACAGATGCCTGGGTTGCGGCAGGGAATACGGGATTGAAAAGCTGTTATATATCTGCCCAGATTGCAATAAAGTCCTCCTGCTTCATGATTTGAATTTTGACCGGTTAAAACAAATCCCGGGTGAAAAATGGCGCCACATATTCGATTACCGCAGGATGACTAAAATTCCGGCATTAAAAGGCATATACCTCTACCATGAATTTATCGGGCCTGTTATCCCTCTTTCTTCAGTGATATACCTTGGAGAGGGGCATACGCCCCTCATAGAGGCTAATAAGCTACTGCAGGAAAAGGCCGGTGCAAAATTTTATTTTAAAAATGACGGCCAGAATCCGAGTGCTTCTTTCAAGGACAGAGGAATGGCCAGCGCATTGAGCTATATCAATTATTTGGTCAAAGAAAAGCTTGTTTCGGATGTTCTGGCTATCTGCGCCTCTACCGGCGATACATCAGCATCAGCCGCTTTATATGCATCTTACCTCCAGCCTCAAATAAAGTCCGCGGTTATTCTTCCGCATAAGAAAGTAACACCCCAGCAGCTCTCCCAGCCTTTGGGGAGCGGCGCTTCTGTTTTTGAAATACCCGGCGTTTTTGACGACTGCATGAAGATAGTAGAACATCTGTCAGAGCAATATAATGTCGCTCTCCTGAATTCAAAAAATGCATG
>CAZOEH010000334.1:0-3884 GCA_964578785.1 uncultured Desulfonema sp.
GATTATTATTATAATTTATAGTAGTTGTCTGATTTATGAGCTATGACGGATTTAAAAATATTACGATACAGCAGTTGGAAGCCCTTATTCATCTTGTATCGGAAAGAAGTTTCAGCCGCGCTGCCAGAAAGATGTTTTTAACCCAGCCCTCCCTGACCAAGCATATTAAAAATCTGGAAGATGCTGTTGGCGTTAAAGTAATAAACCGCCAAAACACAGGTGTTACACTCACATTGCAGGGCCGGCTGTTATATGAATATGCTCAGAAAATTCTGGGATTAAGAGAAGGGGTTAAAGAAAAAATATTAAAATCGATGGAAAAAGATAGCGGTACCATTGATCTTATCGCAAGCACCATTCCGGCAAACTATATCCTTCCTTATGTTTTGAGCGACTTCAATAAGAAATATCCAAAAATAAAGGTTTATATAAAAACGGTAAACAGCGAAGAGGCTCTCGACATGGTGCTTAATAAACATGCGGAAATAGGATTTATCGGGAAAAAGCCATTAAGCAAGAAAATTAATGCTGAGCCCATATGGAAAGACAGGCTTGTAATTGCAGTTTCCGGAATACATAGCTGGAGTAAAAGACGCTGTATCACCGCAGACGAGCTGATGGAAGAACCTTTTGTAATAAGAGAGAGAGGATCAGGGACAAGAGAAATTCTGGAAAATTATCTTAAAGAAAATGCAGGTTCAGATTTCCGGCTGAACATTGTTGCCGAGCTGGGCAGTTCCGAAGCAATCAAGGAGGCTATTATCGCCGGACTGGGCGTCTCTTTTATTTCCATTCATGCAATAAGACGGGAATTGAAGCAGAAACTTCTTATAGAGATACCTGTATCAAGCTGGGTGGTTGAAAGGGATTTTTATGTGATTTATACAAAACAGCTCAATTTGATGCCCCACCAGAAGATCTTTCTGAATTTTTGTAAAACAGCGCTGCCGCCTTCGTGAGCAGTAATCAGCGACCAGTTACCGGAATACCTTACCCCTCAAGATTTGCGCGTCTTGCTTATGAATTTTTTTTCTTTGTCTTCCGGCATTTTAATATTTCAACCCTCCGGCTTTTTCTGAAAATTTTTTTACCACCTTTTACTCATCCGAAAGCTAAAAATGACAAACTTAAAATAACCGAATAGATCTTTCATATTATTATAGTTGAAGTTGATATTTATTATAATCAGTTGGTTAAGAGCTTCATAAGGTGTAATAATCAACCCGGTTGATATTCATCAAATTATTCTTGACAATATAACATATCATCATATAAACGTATATTAATATGATGATATGTTTATTGGCTGATCGTAATCGAATTTCTTTTTGCGATCAGAATATCGGTGTTGACTTCAGCTGTTAGCTTCTGCTCATCCGGAAAAGGCCTTTTTATACGGATGAGTTCTAAGTCGGGACGGAGAATATATAACAAGGAAAAATATATGAATAATACTGCCATGGGAAAGATGGCGCTGTCCGGCGAATCTCTTCAGATGGCGGCAGCTTTAGCCAGAGGATTGGCGGATGAAAATCGCCTGCGAATTCTGTATTACCTCAGCAACGGGAAGAAGTCTGTCGGCAGCATCGTGGAGGAATTAAATTTATCTCAGCCTCTTGTTTCTCATCATTTGCGGGAGATGAAACGTTATCTCCTGGTTCATGTAGAGCGAAACGGCCCTTTTATTTACTATGAGATCGTTGACCCCGAAATACTGAATATAGTCCAAATGCTGGGGACTGTAGCCCTGGAGTTATTTGTCAAAAGAAAAACATTTTAGATATGGGAGATAGTGAAAGCGTCATGGGAGAGATTCTTGAAATCGTCAAACAGATGGATCCGAAAACAGCGTTGACTGAAATGGCCGCCGCTTTGAAAAGGCTTTTCCCGCTGCTGGATGAAGAAACCCGAAGCAATTTCATCATGAATCTGATCGGTGAACCCGGCAGCGATAAAGTATCCAGCATGGTTCATCTCTGACTGGCCGAATGCATGGGCGAAGGTGTCGACCCGACGCAAATGTGCCAGAGCCTGGTGGATAAGGTTACCCAGTCAAAACAACTGATGTCTATCAGTAACTCTGAAGTACTGGTTCTTTTTGAAGACTGGCTTGAGGAACTTGAAAATGAAGTTATTGCTGTTACCGGACAGCATGAAAAACTTACAGCGGAAGATCTGGCGAAAGAACTGGGCTTGTCTTTCAGAGGAGCGGACTTTCTCATATCAAAGCTCAAACGTGAAGGGAAATTGTGATGGGAAAGGAAGCTTTTATCAGCAGCAAAAGGTCAATTCTTTTAGCCCTTACGGCAGTATTAGTGACGGTTGGCATTCTTTGGGCCACCAACCGGGCGGTGACTCCGAAAGAGCCGGCCTGGGCGGATGTAATCGCCGAAGCCGATAAAGGGGGCTACAGAATTATTTCTACGGAAGAGTTGAGGGATCTCTATCAGAAAGATGGTCAAAATCTTCTGCTGGTAGATACCCGTCAGGAATGGGAGTTTCAAACCGGACATATTGCAGGCTCGCTTAATTTTCCGATGGAGCCGACAGGATGGGCACGGTGGCGAAAGGCAAAAGCGCTTGAGGCGTTTTTAGGGCCGGATAAAAACCGGCATATTATCTTTTACTGAGCCGGTTTGACCTGAGTCCGCAGCGACTCGGCGGCCCGTGTGGCCGTGGAACTGGGTTATAAAAACATCTATCGCGAGCCCAAAGGATTTCCGGAATGGCAGAAAATGGGGCTTCCGGTCGAAAGCGTTTCCATAAAAGCGACTGAACCGGCCGAAGCATCCGGCGCTCAGGGCTCTCTTCACGGCTGGGCCATGCTCTGGACTCTTCTCGGGATATTCGCGGGCGGCATGGCGCTGAATCTCACTCCGTGTGTCTATCCGCTTATTCCGATCACAGTCTCATATTTCGGCGGTCAGGCTTCGGGAGGCGGGCAGGGGCAACGTAAACTGGTTGCTCACGGGTTGTGCTATATGCTGGGGCTCTCTGTTACCAACTCCGTTCTTGGGGTAGTGGCCGCTCTGACAGGAGGACTGATGGGCGCCATACTGCAAAATCCCGTTGTTCTTCTGGTGATTGCCGCGGTTCTGGTCTGTTTTGCCGCCAGCCTCTTTGACCTGTGGGAACTCCGGCTGCCGGGCGGCCTTACCCAGGCCGCCGCAAAGTCTTATACCGGTTATTTCGGAAGTCTCTTTATGGGGCTGACGCTGGGAGTGGTAGCCGCACCCTGTATCGGTCCGTTTATCCTCGGGCTGCTCACCTGGGTGGCGAGTATGGGAAGCCCGTGGCTGGGTTTTATCATTTTCTTTACATTGAGCCTGGGCCTGGGGCTGCCGCTTTTTATTCTGGCCATATTTTCAGGCCAGCTCAAAAAACTTCCACGCTCCGGCGGATGGATGATATGGGTAAGAAAGGTGATGGGCTGGGTTCTCATCGCCATGGCTGTCCATTTTATCAGATCCATGCTTCCGGATCCGCTGGATGTCCTCGTGATGGGCGCAGTAGCTCTGGCCGCAGGATTGCATCTGGGCTGGTTAGAACGAAGCCAGGCCAGTTTCAGGGCATTTCCTGCATTAAAGGTTTCGGTCGGCATAGTGTGTCTGATTCTGGCCGCTTTTCTCATCACTTCCCGCGTAATGCGCAGTCCCGGCGTTTCCTGGAAGCCGTATTCAGAAGAAATTATTGCTGAAGCTCAAAAACAGAGCAAACCTGTCATCATAGATTTTTATGCCACATGGTGTACCCCGTGCAGGGAGCTGGAAGAGGTAACGTTTCACGATCCCGCTGTCGTGCAGCATGCCGAAAGCGACTTTGTCATGGTAAAGGTGGATGTAACCAAAGGAGGGAACCCTCTTTACGAAAGACTGCTGCAGGTA
>CAZOEH010000335.1:0-3865 GCA_964578785.1 uncultured Desulfonema sp.
ATATTCCTGCGCCCGGCATATTCCCTGTTTATGTCGTCTACACAGGACTGGTCGCCGTCCAGAGCCGCGATCCCGGCGACCTGCACCGCCTGAAACGCGCCTGAATCTATGTTGCTCTTTATCTGGCCGAGCCCGTGAATGACTTCCTTCCTTCCAACCGCAAAGCCTAAACGCCATCCCGTCATGTTGTAGGTTTTTGAAAGGGAATGAAACTCGATGCCGACCTCCCCTGCTCCTTCTGTTTCCAGGAAACTGACCGGCTTGTACCCGTCGAATGCCATCTCGGTGTAAGCTGCATCATGGCAGACAATGATATTGTTTTTTTCAGCAAAGCGCACTACTTCCTTAAAAAGCTCACCCGTAGCTACCGCCGCTGTCGGGTTGTTGGGGTAGTTTATGAACATCAGTTTTGCCTTCTTTGCAACATCGGCTGGAACGGCCCCGAGATCGGGCAGGAAATCATTCTCCTTCTTTAAATCCATAAAATATGATTTTCCTCCCGCGAACTGAACACCGGTATTGTAAACCGGATAACCCGGGCTTGTCATAAGGGCGAGATCGCCGGGATTTATAAATGCAAGAGGGATATGAGCAATCCCCTCCTTCGATCCTATAAGAGTTACGACTTCACTTCCCGGGTCAAGCTTCACATTGAACCTTTTACCGTACCACCGTGCAACTGCCCGGTTGAAATCATCCATACCCGAATATGACGGGTACTTATGGTTTTCAGGGTCGGTCGCCGCTTTCTGCAAAGCTTCAATAATATGAGGAGGAGTCGGCATGTCGGGATCTCCGACGCCAAGGCTTATTATATCGACACCGCGCTTTCTTACTTCTTCCTTCTGCCTGTCTATCTCCTTGAAAAGATACGGAGGGAGATTTTTCAGTCTTTCCGATTTCTCAATTGTAATCATTTTATCAGCACCATCCTGTATAAATAAGGTTGTTTAGACTGAAGACCGAAGGCGTTTAGCCATCAGCCTTCGGTCTTCAGTCCGTCTTTCTTCAGCCTAACAGCCTTCAGCCTGTCTTTCTAATACCGCCAGGCATCTTCCCAGAGTTCACCCTTGTATATGACCCTCGCATCACCTTCAAGATAAACATCGTAAAATCTTCCGTTATCCTCCCTGAAATGTATCGTCAGAACTCCGCCGCTTCTCGTTATGACGTTTACCGGGGACGCCGTTTTATTCTTAAACGCCGTAACCAGCGCTGATGCGATTGACCCGGTACCGCATGCCAGGGTCTCATCTTCAACTCCCCTCTCGTAAGTCCGGATCGATATCGTCCCGTTTTTTATTCCGGTTATAAAATTCACGTTTGTCCCGGCAGGAGCAAAATATTCATGGAACCGGATCTCTCTTCCCGTACCGGCGACATCAACTCCATCGATGTCGTCCGTAATTATAACCGCATGCGGAACCCCCGTATTTATGCTTGAAACGGTCAAAGGTCCGCCCTTGAGCTCTATCCGGCAATTATCTTTAATACCGGAAGGATCCGGCATCTTTACCTTGCTCCTGTCGCCGGTAACTTCTGCCTGAACAATTCCGGCATCGGTTAAAAACGACATGCCCGAGCCGGCAATCCCGTTTAAATATGCAAACCTTGCGGCGCATCTCGCGCCGTTTCCGCACATCTCGGCCCTGCCTCCGTCTGAATTAAAATAACGCCACCTGAAATCAGCCGAATCATGCTTTTCTATAAGTATCAATCCGTCGGCGCCGGCCGACATTCTGCGCATGCAGACTTTTTTAATAAAGGAGGTTAGTCCGGTTTCATCGATGACATTGTTCCTGTTGTCTATTATGATGAAGTCATTGCCGCTTCCGCTCATCTTGAAAAAAGTTATGTTTTTCATATTATCTTTTCAGCCTGTCTTATTTATTAAATTGGGACGCAGATTTTCGCTGATATACGCAGATAATCGGTAACTGCTCAGCCAGCAGACTGCAGGCAGTCAGCCTTTAGGAGTAAATTATGTGCGCCGGTAATCCGCGTTCAAAAAGGAAATATCTATATTATAACGTTACTCATAAAAAAGAGGGGATATTTTCACCTCTTGTAAGATCCTCGTATTTCTGACGTTTTCTTGCGATATAAAACTTATCGCCCTTTACCATGACTTCAGGTATCCTGAGCCTCGAACAATAGTTGGATGACATCACAAACCCATATGCTCCGGCACTCATAACGGCAAGGAGCTCGCCCTGGCCGACTTTCGGCATGACGCGGCCAAGAGCCATGAAATCTCCGCTTTCGCATATCGGGCCTACAATGTCGGCAGTCATCTCTCCCTCATCCGACATTAAAACCGGTTTAATCGCATGGAATGCTTTATAAAGAGTCGGGCGGACAAGATCATTCATCCCCGCATCCACAATGACAAACTCCTTATCAAGGGTCGATTTTCTGTAAAGCACCTTTGTAACAAGAATCCCGGCATTTCCTACAATCACCCTTCCGGGCTCCAGAATCAGTCTGACCTTTAAATCCCCGATAGATTCTTTTACCGCAGCGGCATATTCGGCCGGATTAGGCGGCTCTTCATCGTTATAGGTTATTCCGAGACCTCCGCCTATATCAAGATACTTTATATTTATCCCGTAATCCTTAAGATCCTTTATCATCGATTTCAGACTGGAAAGCGCTTCAACAAAAGGTCCTGTTTCCGTGATCTGGGAACCTATGTGGCAATCGATGCCCATGACATTGATATTTCCAAGCCTCATGGCTGTCCTGTATCCCTTTATGGCAAATTCCGTGTTGATCCCGAATTTATTCTTCTTCATCCCGGTTGAAATATACGGATGGGTCTTGGGGTCGACGTCGGGATTTACCCTTATCGCAACAGGAGCTTTTTTCTTCAAAATCCCCGCCCTCTTATTTATGAGCTCGAGCTCTTCCAGAGATTCTATATTGAACATCAGAATGCCTGTCTTAAGGGCGTAATCTATTTCTTCGATGCTCTTTCCGACCCCTGAATAGACAATTTTCCGCGGTGAAAATCCGGCTTTTAATCCGCGGTAAAGTTCTCCTCCCGAAACGATATCGAGCCCACCGCCAAGATTTGAAAAGAGCTTCAAAACCGCAAGGCTGGTATTGGCCTTGGCGGAAAAGCAGACAAGCCTGTTGACACCTTTAAACGCATCGCTGAAAACTTTGAAATGCCTTTTCAGCGTGGCATGACTGTAAATGTAAAGCGGTGTACCGGCCTTTTCAGCGATCCTGCGGACAGGCACATCCTCGCAATACAACTCGTTTCCTTTGTAGATAAAGTGATTCATACAACTCCCGATACAAATAGATTATAAAATGTGTCAATAAATAAATTCGACTATATTGGAATCCATGCTCTCTGCAGCCGCATCTTCACTGAAAGCCGTAACCTTGAAAAAATACTTAAAGCCTTTTTCAAGTTTCCCGGTATACTCCATCTTACCGGATTTACCCTTAAGGCCGGCCGTAATTTCGGCAACAGCCTCGTATTTGACAGGACAGTTTTTACATTCACTTTCCTGAACCGGACTCATCGCCCTATTAACCGCAAAACCGGTTATGGATGGCCCTTTCTTTTCTTTAATTTCAGGAGCAGTCCATGTAAGGATAACCCTGTCACCATCAAGAACCGACGCCAGATCATTTACGGCCGGAAGAGCCACCCGGCGGGGCGGCACCGGAATCCCTTTCTTTCCGCACCCGGAGAGGAACAGGGAGATCCCCAAAACAGCGGCAATCAGTATTACGGAAATGAGTTTTCGATTCATGCTCCCTGCTTTCTTTTCACTTTTTACTCTTGATGAACTCGTAAAAAGTCATATGCGAACGGATTTGAGATTTTTGGAAAAAAGATTTTTAAATT
>CAZOEH010000336.1:0-3864 GCA_964578785.1 uncultured Desulfonema sp.
AGGAGGTTGACAAGGCACTTTCCATATTCCATGAATGCCCGAAACTGAAAAAAATCATCTGGGATGATCCCAAAGGGATGCGCAATTACGACCAGGATTGTCTTATCAGCTTAAAAGAAGTAATGCGCCTCGGCAGGGAGCTTGAAAAAGAAAAACCGAACCTGTTCGAAGAGCTTGTCAATAAAGGACACGGGGACGAGGTTGCGCTTCTGTTTTATACTTCAGGGACTACAGCCCTGCCAAAGGGGGCCCTCCTTTCCCATTACAACATGCTTACAATGGGGAAAAACCTGATGACTGTTGATCCCTGCAAAGATACCGATGATTACGTTTCTTATCTTCCTTTTGCATGGATAGGCGAACAGATGATGTCGATTTCGTGCGGACTTCAGATAGGATATACTCTCAATTTTCCGGAATCGACCGAGACCTCTCAGGAGAATATCAGGGAGATAGGGCCTCATGTAATGTTCGCGCCTCCGCGTATGTATGAGCAGATGACCCGTACCGTACAGGTTAAATATCTCGACTCCGTCTGGATAAAAAGGAAGTCTTACGAGATAGCCTCCTATATAGGTTATCATGTCGCGAATCTTAAATTCGCAAAGAAATATATCCCGTTTTACTGGAAGATCCTCGAATGGTTTGCCTATCTTCTGGTTCAGAAGAAGCTTAAAGACAACCTGGGGCTTACCCGCGTGAGAAATGCATACACTGGCGGCGCGGCGATGGGACCGGATCATTTCCGTTTCTTCCATTCGCTCGGAGTCAACCTGAAACAGATATACGGCCAGACGGAAGTGGCGGGTATTTCGGTTGTTCACAGGAACGGCGACATCAAGTTCGACACCGTGGGGCGTCCCATCCCCGAAACCGAGGTGAAGATAACGGAGGAAGGCGAGATATTAACAAAGAGCCCGTCGGTCTTTCTCGGCTATTACAAGAATCCCGAAGCAACGGAAAAGACGCTGCAAGACGGATGGCTTTATTCGGGGGATAAGGGCTTCATCGACGAAGACGGCCACCTTGTCGTCTTTGACCGCACCAAGGATGTCATGACCTTGAGAGACGGAAAGCCTTTTGCTCCCCAGTATCTCGAGACACGCCTTAAATTCAGCCCGTATGTCAAGGACTCCTGGGTAATAGGCGACAAGCGCGACTGTATTACCGCTGTTATATGCATTGATTACTCCGTCGTCGGAAACTGGGCTGATGAGAAGAAGCTGACTTACACGAGTTATCATGAACTTGCGCAGAAGCCGGAAGTATACGATCTTGTTGAACAGCAGATAAGAAAAGCCAACAAAGACCTTCCCGATGCGGCAAAGGTTATGAAATTCATCAACCTTTATAAGGAACTCGATGCAGACGATGATGAGCTGACAAGAACGAGGAAGCTCCGCCGGGCGTTTGTCGAAAAAAGATATCAGGAGATAGTCAACGCTCTTTATTCTGATACCGACGTAGTCCATATCGACACCACGATAAAATATGAGGACGGGCGGCAAATCCACATAAAAAATGATCTGCATATACGCAAGGTAAAGGAATGAAAAAGCGCGGTTGAATTTAATATTTTTGGAACCGGGAGGAGAAAGACAGATGGAACTGTTTTTAATGACGCTTACAACCGGTATTATGGTTGGAGGCATATATGCGCTTGTAGCGCTTGGGTGGGTGCTGATTTATAAATGTTCGGGCGCGCTGAATCTTGCCATGGGCGAGTTGACGCTTATCGGCGCGTATGTTTCCCTCTCTTTTTATTCCATGGGGGTTCCCTTTCTTCTTGCCCTCCTGATATCCCTTGTTGTCGGTTTTATTCTGGGTGTTCTTACGGAGAGAATATTTCTTGACAGACTCATAGGCGAACCGGTTTTAACCGTCATAATGGTTACGGTGGGACTTTCTTTCTTTTTCAAAGGGATTGTGGAGCTGATATGGAGCACAGATACTAAAGCCTTTGATCCGCCTGTTTTTCCTCTTGAGCCTTTCCGCTTCGGTAATATAGTGGTTGGGCAGGTTTACCTGTGGAGTTTCGTTGCCGCGATAATCCTTCTCGTTGTTTTTGTATGCTTTTTTAAATATACACGATGGGGACTTGCCATGCAGGCGACAGCGGATGATGAAATGGCGGCTCTTTCAATTGGTATCAGCGCGCGCTTTGTTTATGCAGCAGCCTGGGCTATTGCTTTCATGGCAGCAGGCGTTGGCGGAACCCTGCTTGGAAATATCAACGGCCTTAACATATCTGTCGGATACCTTGGGCTGCTTGTTCTCCCGGCAGTTGTTCTGGGGGGGCTCAATTCGGTTCCCGGAGCGATTGTAGGCGGAATAGCAATAGGCATAATGCAGAATTTCTGCGGAGCGTATCTTGATCAATACTTTCCGGGCGGTGTGAAAGAGATAGCTCCTTTTGCATTTATGGCCGTATTTCTCCTTTTCAAGCCGCACGGATTATGGGGCTGGGAACGTATCGAAAGGGTTTAACCGCTTAATTTTCCATTTAACATGAAATTGTCGGGAATCCGCATCCGGCGGCAAACTTATAAATAGACGGAGATTCATATATGTCGACGACTTTTCTTCCCTGTGGAGTTTATCACGAAAATTACAAACAGGATCACGCATGGTGGCAGACAAAGTTTATCAAATCGAAGATGTTTCTGCTCTTTATCACCCTGTTTTTTATCATTCCCTGGATATCCGATTCTTACACGTTGAGCATCTGTAACCAGATAGGATACACGATACTCGGGGCGCTTGGCGTCCAGCTTCTGATCGGTTTCTGCGGGCAGGTTACCCTCGGTCATGCTGCTTTTCTTGCGGTCGGCGCTTATGTAAGCACCCTGCTTGTCCTTGAATTTCCATGGCCGGCTGTGTTTATTGACCTGGGCCTGGCATATCCAATAAGTATATTTGTTGCCGCAATTGCGGCAGGCCTCTGGTGCGTTCTTTTCGGGCTTCCATCGGCAAGAGTAAAGGGATTTTATCTGATCCTTACAACCATGGCGGCGCAGTTTATTACCGTTGATTTTATTATAACCCAGTATGTGAGCCAGATAGGCGGAAGGGGACAGGCCTTTTCACTACCTCTCGGAACGATAAAGGTCGGGCCCTGGGTCATCGACAGTGACATTAAAATCTATTACATGATGATCGTGTTGACAATAATATGCGTGATCGGCGTGGTTAACCTGCTTCGTTCAAGGGTTGGACGGGCGTGGGTAGCCATAAGGGATAATGATATATCTGCGGAGGTCATGGGGATAGATATCATTAAATACAAGCTCCTTGCCTTTTTTGTCGCCGGTTTTATCGGAGGCATCGCAGGCGCTGTCTGGATCAGTAACCTTGCGGCTATAAGTCCCGAACATTTTCCGTGGTTCTGGTCCCTTTGGCTTGTCGGTGTTATTCTTATCGGAGGAGTCGGCTCTATTCACGGTACCATATTCGGGGCTATCTTCATGGTTGTTGTCATGGAAGCCCTTCAAATGGCCGTCATGCCTCTTGCCGATACATATCCTAAACTTTTAATGGATTTTCTTTTTATCAAGGAGGCTGCTTTCGGCCTTGCAATTTGCGTGTTCCTGATATTTGAACCTAACGGTCTGGCTTACCGCTGGTGGCAGGCCAAGAATTATTTCAATTTATGGCCGTTTTCGTATTAGATCGGGAGTATAAAAATTTGAATTTATGGACGCAGATGAACGCAGATTTTAGTCCGCCAGAGGCGGATAAATATTAAGAGCTGAATAATTATCTGCGGATATCGGCGAAAATCTGCATCCTAAATTTAAGAGGAGGTGATGGATTTCGTTTTCTAACTGAACATAATGTCATTTTAAGAAGTAATAACAGCCTGCT
>CAZOEH010000337.1:0-3840 GCA_964578785.1 uncultured Desulfonema sp.
CGGCAATTGCCGTGCTTTTGCCCGATCCGGATAGACCGGTAATAATAAATATTTTTAAATCTTTCACGTCAAAATAGGCTGTTTTTAGAAATCTTCATCAACTTCCTCGATTATAGAGTAAACATCATTACTGTCAGAGGCTTTCATGAGCTTTTTTTTGAAGGAATCATTTTTCAGAATCCTTGAAATTCTTGCAAGAAGCTTCAAATGCAGACCAGTTGAATTTTCGGGTGTGATAATAAGGAAGAAAAGATGAGTGGGCCGACCATCCATTGATTCGAATTCGACACCTTTACGACTTAAACCAAAACCCATGATAAGGGATTCAAGATTTGCCAGTTTACCGTGGGGAATTCCTATACCCCCGCCTATCCCGGTGCTTCCGAGGCGTTCCCTCTCAAGAAGAACCTGAACCAGTTCGTTGCTGTTTTTCCCGGTTACTTGTGAAATAGATGCAACAAGCTCTTCAATAACCCCTTTTTTATCTTTCGATTTAAGGTCGGTAAGAATCGTCTCTTTACGCAATACATCGAGAATTTTCATTTTATACCATTATGTTTTTTGGTTATACAAAAGATTCGTCGTTCAGGATCATCTTTTCAGCTTATGGGCTGTATTAAACCGTAATCGCCGTCTTTCCTCCGGTAAAGAACATTGATTTTATCTGTCCGCGCATTTGTGAAAACAAGGAAATTATCAGCAACAAGATCCATCTGCATTACGGCTTCTTCAACATCCATAGGTTTGTATTCTATATTACGAACTTTTATCTGCCCTCTGTTAGATTCTTCAGGATAGCTGTTATCACTGCTTGCCGCTATCAATTTATCTTTCGGAGCGCCTCTCTTTTTGCGTATTTTCTGCCTGTTTTTCTTTATCTGCTTTTCGAGCTTATCGAGCACCATATCGATAGCTGCATACATATCGCTAGTCTCTTCTTTTCCATATACGTTTAGCCTGTCGCCCGTAATATTTACCTCGGCAATATGGCGGAATTTTTCTATAGAAAGAACCACGGTAGCCTCTGCAGGGTTGTCAAGAAATTTATCAAGCTTGTCCAGTTTCTCGCCTATATACGATTTGAGATTGTCAGAGGGATCGAGATTCTTAAAGGTAACTGATGTTTGCATGCGTTAAAGCCTCCGTTATGGATGTTTGCGTTTGTTTGAAGAGAGTATCTTCAGCATTTCTCTGTATTTTGCCACAGTTCTTCTGGCAATATTAATATTGGATTTCATAAGGATATCGGAGATTTTATCATCGCTGTAAGGTTTTTTGTGGTCCTCGTTTTCAATGATTTTCCTTATCATTTCCTGAACTCCCGAGGATGCCATGGCTTCCCCTTCGGTTCTGTTTATAGAACTATTAAAGAAATATTTCAATTCAAATATTCCCTGCGGTGTGAAAGCGTATTTATTTGTTGTGACTCTGCTTATCGTCGATTCGTGCATTCCTATATCCTGCGCCACATCCCTCAGAACCATGGGTCTCATGGAAGTTATACCTTTATCAAAGAATTCCCGCTGAAATTTCAGAATGCTTTCCATGACTTTGTAAATCGTTTTCTGGCGCTGGTGGATGCTCTTGATCAACCATGCAGCTGAACGCATTTTTTCATGTATGTACTCTTTAGCCTCTTTAGCTACCGTTCCTCCTTTGTTCATGGTGTTCTTATAGTATGAATTGACCCTCAGCTTAGGCATTCCGTCATCGTTTAATACTATAACGAAATCATCTTCCAGTTTGTATACATAAATGTCAGGGGTTATGTATAAATGCTCTTCATCCGAAAACTTTCGTCCGGGTTTCGGTTCCAGGCCTTTGATGATATTTACGGCTGTCATGACGTCGTTGTAGTCCGTCTTAAGCGCCTTTGAGATAGCCTTGTAATTTCTGTTTTCGAGATGATTCAGATGATGCAGGATTATATCGGTTATAACAGTGTTGTCCAGCCCGAGCAGCTTTGCCTGAATTAGAAGGGATTCACCGAGATTCCTCGCACAGACCCCTGAAGGGTCGAAAGTCTGCATAAGCGCCAGAACCTTTTCAACCTTGTCTGTTTCAGCGTTGCTGTTTTTGGATATATCTTCAACCGAAACATCCAGATATCCGTCTGCGTTGAGATTCCCGATAATCAAACTTCCTATTTCTTCTTCCTCTAATGTCGGACCTGTCATCAGAAGTTGCCACAGGAGATGGTCGTTTAAGGATTCGGTACGGGTTAGAAAAGCCTCGTAGCCGGGATTGTCTTTGCTTTCAGATTCGAAATGAATTTTTCCCGGAGCGTTATACTCGTCGATATAATTGCTCCAGTCAATATCCTGATTGATTTTTTCTTCTATTTTAATTTCCTTGGTTACGGAAGGTTCCTGCTGAATCTTATTTTCAGACTGTTCGGCGGCAGAATCATCGGAAGCGGAATCCTGAATTTCCTCCAGCACCGGATTGGATTCCAGTTCCTGGCGGATTGTATCGATGAGTTCAAGACGTGAAAGCTGCAGAAGCTTGATAGCCATCTGAAGCTGTGGAGTCATGACCAGCTGCTGGGATAGTTTAAGTTGTTGTCTGAATTCAAGAGCCATATTACAGTTTAAATTCATCTCCTAAATATATGCGTCGCGCAATTTCACTTGATGCAATTTTTTCAGGATCACCCGATTCAATAATTTTACCTTCACTCAATATATACGCCATATCGCATACTCCAAGGGTTTCTCTTACATTGTGGTCGGAAATAAGCACTCCGATACCGCGTTTTTTAAGATGTACTATTATATTCTTGATGTCGATCACCGCCAGCGGGTCTATTCCCGCAAAGGGCTCATCAAGAAGAATAAATGCCGGATCGGTTGCAAGAGCGCGTGATATTTCAAGGCGTCTTTTTTCCCCTCCCGAGAGATATGAGGCTTTCTGATCCGACAGATGCCTTATGCCGAGTTCATCAAGGAGCTTATCCGCGCGTTCATTCTGTTCCTGCGTTGAGATATTCCGCATTTCCAGAATCGCCATTACATTCTCTCTTGCCGTAAGCTTTCTGAATATTGATGGTTCCTGGGGGAGATAACCCAATCCTTTGCGCGCTCTTATGTACATCGGAGAATCTGTTATATTTTCATCATCAATAAAGACTCTTCCCCCATCGGGCTTTACCATTCCAATGGTCATGTAAAAAGTTGTTGTTTTACCTGCTCCGTTCGGCCCCAGAAGTCCGAATACTCCGCCGCTTCCGACATCAATGGAAACCGAATCAACGACCTTTTTACCTCTGTAATTTTTAACAAGTTTATCAAGAAGCAGTTTTGCCATTTACAGACCTTTTCCCTCTGATTCAAAGAAAGCTTCGACGCGTTTGTTCCCGCTTCCCTCAACTTTGACACGCCCGTCATCTCTGAAATAAATTATTTTTGACCCTGAGATGGTATTCTTCCCGCTCGTAATTTTTGAATCCGGGCCGTTTAACTCAAGTACTCTGGTTTCAGCCGTATAAACAGCCTGATCGGTTTCGGCAATTTTATCGTCAAACAATATTTTTACATTTCCGGTTGCAATAATTTCTTTTATAGATTCCGCCCCTTTTGCATTATCCTTTGCGCCGGCCGGGTCCTTTTTATAGAATATCTTCAGTTTCTCAGAAGTAATAACCGTTGCATCCTGGACTGCTCTGACGTTTCCGATGAATTCAGCGTTGTTTGAATTACCATCCGCGATAAGCCTGTCAGCCGTTATATGTATTTTATTTTCACCGTCTTCTTTCTTTTGCTTTTGCGTTTTTTCGCCCGCAAAAGAATAAACAGGATTAAATAAAAATGATACTGAAACGGCAAGACAGCATATGAGGTA
>CAZOEH010000338.1:0-428 GCA_964578785.1 uncultured Desulfonema sp.
TACCAACACGGCACTGTGCGGGGGTTCACAAATTTCCCAGCAGACCGGCAAGAGATATCAGTAAAGGGATCTTTTTATTCCCTGCCTTTTTCCTCCTAGCCTTTACAACTATTTTCATACCATTGATATCGACGACTTAATAAAAAGTCGTAAAAGAAGTATATTTTAAAATCACGAGGAATATTATGTCCATTAAATTGAAATGGGCATGTATTTTCATTACCTTTGAGCTTTTTGTGACCATTATAGCAGAAATTGGACATTTTACAGGAGATTCAATCCTGCAAGCTCTTTTATTATTTTATCAGGCTATACCCCGGCATTTTTAAAGTCAGATAAACAGTCAACAACTGGAGATTAGTAATGTATCAATATATATTAGTCGGCATCCTCTTATTTTGTGTGGGATATGCTGTTTCTTATTGGGT
>CAZOEH010000338.1:438-3813 GCA_964578785.1 uncultured Desulfonema sp.
AAAAGGCAAAATTACTTCCCGGAAAATCAAAGCGGCGAAAAATGAAGCTTCCAGAATAATTGATGCTGCTAAAATAGCTTCTGATGCCGTTATTAAAGAAGCTCAGGTTGAAGCCAAAGACAGGCTTTTTAGAATGAAAAACGAGTTTGATATTGAAACTAAAGAAACGAGATCTGAGCTGAAGAAAAGGGAAAAGAGATTAATCCAAAAAGAGGAGAGCATAGATAACAAACTTGAACAGATTGAGAGGAGAGATCGGGAAACTTCGAGAAAAGAAGCCATGCTCCAGAAAAGAGAAGAAAACATTGAGCAAAGCGAAATTAAATATAATGAGCTGATAGAAGATCAGAAAAAACAACTGGAAAGAATATCCGATCTTACAGCTGAACAGGCCAAGGATCTTCTGGTCAGGGCCATGGAGAATGAAGCAAGGCATGACGCCGCAAAACTGATTAAAAAGATCGAAAACGAAGCGAAAGAAGATGCCGACAAGAAAGCAAAAAACATTATGGCAACCGCTATACAGAGATATGCGGGGGAATATGTTGCAGAGCGTACCGTTTCTGTTGTTCAACTGCCTAATGATGAAATGAAAGGAAGAATTATTGGAAGAGAGGGGCGTAATATCAGGGCGCTTGAAGCGGCAACCGGAATCGATCTTATAATAGATGATACGCCTGAAGCAGTAATTTTATCCGGATTTAATCCTGTAAGAAGAGAAGTGGCACGAATATCACTTATGCGGCTCATATCCGATGGCCGGATTCATCCGGCCAGGATTGAGGATATTGTAAAAAAAGTCGGGCTTGAAGTTGATCAGGTAATTAAAGAGGCTGGGGAGCAGGCGGCTTTTGATCTGGGTGTGCATGGAATTCATAATGAACTCATCAAGTTTATCGGGAGATTGAAATTCAGAACAAGTTATGCGCAAAATGTCCTGCAGCATTCGATAGAGGTTGGTTTTTTGAGCGGAATAATGGCCTCAGAGCTGGGTCTCAGCTCAAAGCTTGCAAGACGCATGGGCTTGTTGCATGACATTGGAAAAGCAATTGATCATGAAGTGGAGGGACCGCATGCCGTAATCGGAGCGAACCTTGCAAAGAAATTTGGTGAAGCTCCTAAAATTGTTCATGCAATAGCCTCTCATCATGAAGATGTCCAGCCAGCCTCAGTATATGCTTATCTTGTACAGGCTGCTGACGGCCTTTCGGGAGCAAGGCCGGGGGCCAGAAAAGAATTGCTCGAAAATTATATCAAAAGGCTGGAGGATTTGGAAAAGATTGCAAATTCGTTTAAAGGAGTTTCGAACACCTATGCTATTCAGGCAGGAAGGGAGCTCAGGGTAATCGTGGAAAGCGGTATTATATCGGATGAAGATTCGGTGTTGTTGAGCAGGGATATCGCAAAGAAAATTGAAGAATCACTTGTCTTCCCGGGGCAGATCAAAGTGATAGTAATACGCGAAACAAGGGCGGTAGAGTTTGCAAACAAATGAGGGAGAAATGGCCGGTTTAACGGATGTTTTTGAAGAAAGAGGTTTTATTGATAAAACCACCCATGATGAGGAACTCAAAGACTATATCCATAACAATAAAGTTACTTGTTATATAGGTTTTGATCCTACAGCTTCGAGTCTGCACGTAGGAAGTCTTGTCCCTATCATGGCGCTTGCTCATATGCAGAAGCATGGCCACAGACCCATAGCACTTGTAGGAGGCGGAACAGGTCTTGTTGGTGATCCAAGCGGTAAAACCGAGATGAGAAAACTATTAACTCCTGAAATGGTCGAAGAAAATGCTTTAGGGATAAAGAAACAACTTTCAAGATTCATTGATTTCTGTGACGGGAAAGCACTTCTTGTTAACAATAATAACTGGCTTTGCGAACTGAAATACATTACGTTTTTAAGGGATATAGGAAGGCATTTTTCAGTCAATCGAATGATAAAAGCTGAAAGCTACAAATTGCGGCTTGATTCAGAAGAAGGTCTCAGCTTTATTGAATTTAATTATATGCTGTTGCAGGCATATGATTTTTTAGAATTATTCGATAAATATGGATGCAGGCTTCAAATGGGTGGGAGCGATCAGTGGGGGAATATTGTTGCCGGAATAGAACTTATTAGAAAAATCCGTAAAGAAAGTTCGTTCGGAATAACATTCCCTTTAATAAAAACCAGCGGCGGCGCCAAAATGGGTAAAACAGCGAAAGGCGCTGTTTGGCTGGATCCTGATAGAACTACTCCTTATGATTACTACCAGTACTGGATAAATACCGATGACAGGGATGTGGAGCGTTTTTTGGCGCTTTTCACATTCTTGCCGATGATTGAAATAAAACAAACAGGCAATCTGCATGGCTCTGATTTAAACAGCGCTAAAACTATTCTTGCATTTGAAGCCACATCGCTTGCACATGGACGAGATGAAGCGGTAAAGGCATGGAGAGCGGCGGCAAGTGTTTTCGGTGAACGCTTTATCCCGAAGAATATTTTACAGTCCAGTTCAATACCAAGAGATAATCTGGGAATAGAAGAGGCTTCGGTTCCCTGTTCATATATGAATGCGGATATGTTTAATCCCGGAATACCGGCCTTTAAACTGTTTCATGATGTAAAGCTGGCATCATCGGGCGGAGCATCAAGAAGACTGATAGAACAGGGCGGCGCATATATAAATGACAGGCGTATTGAAAGATTTGATGAATTGGTTACACTTAACGATATCATAAAGACGGAAATATTATTAAGATCGGGGAAAAAGCGGTTTCATAAAATTAAGATAAACGTTAATTGAAGTATCCGCAAAAACTCAATTTATAATAATCAATTAACCCTGTATAATCACACGATCGATTGATACGGAATTAAGTTTGAAAATATCGCTTGACATTGCCAGTCCCTGAGTATAGATAGCGCTTCTCTTTATTTGTTTTGACCGATCTTTTCTTCTGCAAATAAATAATAGTAATTAATTAAAAAGACTGTTATTTTTGTTGACAAACAATATGCACAAGGATAAAGAAAAGGTCTTTTTTAACTGTCCGGAGCAATTAAATAACAGGCCCGGCGTAAAAAAAATTGCTTGACAAAGAAGAATGAAAGATAGTATTTAATAATTCTTTCCAAATCGATTGTGTCTTTTAAAAATAAGCAGTTTTATAAATACTTAAAATATTGCTTGACACGAAAGATAACTTAAGATATAAAACTTCTTTTTCGTATAATACCAGTTGCTGTTTCAGCAGCTACTTGATCTTTGAAAACTAAATAGTGACAGCTTGTGAGTTAGGTCTCACGCATGCATAGCATGCAACAATTCGATAGTTTAATTGGAGAGTTTGATCCTGGCTCAGAATGAACGCTGGCGGCGTGCT
>CAZOEH010000339.1:0-3538 GCA_964578785.1 uncultured Desulfonema sp.
AAACCGCTGTTGCGGGGAATCGGCGCAAAACTTTTTGTTTCGATATGAAGCTTATCCGGTTTCTTGAAATAGAGATCTGCCGCAAAGTCGGGTATCCTTAAACCCGGTATCATTACTTTAGCCTGGATTTTTACGGTGTAATCGTTCAAGTTCTTATATGGTCTTATGATCGCCTCGAAGACCTGTATGGGTCCGGGTTCCAGTTTTGCTTCCGATTTTTCCTGGGCCAACACCGGCATTGAAATGAACAGGATTAGCGCAATTACAATAAACGACAACTTAACCTTAATGATGTCTTTCATTTACGAAAGAATATCCTTTCTGGAAAAATAGACTACTGCCGTAAGAAAAAAAGTGATCATAAATCCGGCAAGGATGGAGATTTCCATCCTGATGATATTCCAGGGAATCGGATCATCAAAAACTTTTTGCCAGGCATCAAAATAGTTGACAAAGAGGTAGGGACGGATAGCCTGGAATAGCTCGAACGGCAAAGTGATTATAATAATGCTTACAATGATGACTGCCATGGTCGCAATTATTGGCCCGATCGAATTGTCTGTGAAAGCAGAGAAGAGAAAACAGAGCGAAGAGACGACAAACATCGAAAGGGTGGCCAACCCATAGGCCATTAGAAAGAGATATGGGAGCCGGGCTTCCTGGATGACGAGGATGCCCTTGCGGATGACAAGCAAATCACCGCCGCCGAAAGCCCAAAGGGAGAGGCCTATAGTCAGCCCACCGATGAAAAGTACCATAACGGCAGTAT
This sequence comes from uncultured Desulfonema sp., assembly GCA_964578785.1. Lineage (GTDB taxonomy): Bacteria > Desulfobacterota > Desulfobacteria > Desulfobacterales > RPRI01 > RPRI01. The sequence continues at coordinate 770 of CAZOEH010000339.1, forward strand.
AAATAAGTGTGACGATAAACTTGGCCGCGATGATTCTGGTTCTTGAAACCGAGTGCGTAAGCAGAAAACGGAAAGTACCTGCATTACCTTCACCGGCAATCTGGTCTCCGGCAACGATGGTCAAAACGATAGGCACATGCACCCAGAGGGCGCCCATGAAGAAGAAGCCGAAAAACCATCCGTTGAGCACGTTCCCGCCGATGATGAAGTCATTCTGGAGGAGGGAAAAGAGATGCCTTTTAAAGGAATCCTGCCCGCCCAGTTTCAGTCCGGTCACTACCAGAGGAACGATAATGCCAAACGCGATAAAGCCGATATAGGTTCGCCACCGGGTAAAGGTTTTGATCAGCTCAAACCATATCAGACGAATCATGGGTTGTCTGCTCCTTCGCGCCCCTCGATAAGGTTAAGGAAATAGGTCTCAAGGGTCCGCTGCGGCACAAGGGCGCCGACATTGAAGCCGGCGTTAACAAGCCGCCTGTTAAGCTCCGGTATGCGTTCCTGATCCAGCTCAATATTTAAGCCGCCGTCAACCTGAATTCTCGCGGAGCTGTAGGAGTCAATTGTTTTAAGAAATTGCAGGGCTTCGGCAGGGCGGTCTGTTTTGATCAGCACTTCAGACGGCCCCTGTTTCAGAAGGTCCTGGACGCTGCCTCCCACACGAAGCCTGCCATGATGAATTATGGCCATCCGGGTTGCGATCATCTCAACCTCATAGAGCAGGTGGGAGGATAATAAGACCGTTACCCCCCGTTCGCGGGATAATTCCAGTATAAGCTCCCGTACCTCTTTCATTCCCTGCGGATCAAGGCCGGTAGTAGGTTCATCAAGAATGATGAGCGGCGGCTCTTTCAGCAGGATAAGCGCAAGTCCGAGGCGCTGGTTCATGCCGTGTGAATATGTTTTAACCGGGTCGCCGGCTCTCTCCGCAAGACCGACCCGTTCCAGATATTCCATGATTCTGCGGCGGCTTACAGGCTTTTGCAGTCCCCCGAGGATTTCCATATTGCGCATTGCTGAGAGGTGGCCGTAAAAGGCCGGCTTTTCGACAACAGCGCCCACATTGGCCAAAGCTCTCTGTCCGGCTTCTTTCAGGGATGCCCCGAAAATTTCGACATCTCCTTCGGTGGGGAATATGAGACGCAGAATCATGCGGATAGTTGTGCTCTTCCCCGCACCGTTGGGGCCGAGAAAACCGAATATTTCACCCTGCCTGACCTCGATATTCAGATAATCGACCGCCAGCCTGTTTTTGTACCGCTTTGTCAGATTTATTGTGCGCAGAATAATGTCGGTCATGGCTTTGGAGGGCTGCCCCTGAAATTTAATATTTATCTCTCTTTTTTACAGCAGCATACACTGAAAAATTATCCCGCGCAAAGTTTTTTACGCGTCGGTACGCTCATTAAACTATATCGTCGGTTTTCAGCGGGTCAGGAGAAGCCTTCGTATGATCATACCAGGAAAAGTTTCAACCGCCTTCAGCGCTCCTTCGGGACAGACCTCGATGCAGCAGTAGCACCTGATGCATCTGTCGTAATTAAAAGAGACTTTCTCCCTGTCGTGCGAAATCGCTTCCGCAGGACAGTATTTCCAGCATTCTCCGCACAGCTTGCAGAAATTTTTATCCGCCGCCGGCCTTTGGACAAGATGCCTCCGAAGTATCCTGTGTATCGGCTTCGGCCCGAATGTGAGCGGGTCCTGGACCGGAAAAAGAAAATTGTTTATGACTTCAAAGTCACCGGAAACATCAACATCATAGCCGGTTAATCCGAGCTCTTTTGCAGCCTTGTTCGTGGGAAGCCTCTCCGGATCGGCTCCAAGCATCCTGCAGATCGCTATATCGACTGCAAAAGCGCTGTTGCCGCCTGCAAGCACACCGATCTTTCGCGGAGTGCCGCCCTTCCCCGGCCCCTGCCCTTCCATGCCGAGTATCCCGTCCACAATAGTAATTTGCGGACTTATCGCCTTATGGATGCGGACAATCAGCCTTGCGAACATCTCCCTGTCTATCCCGCTTCTTAAATGCCACTCCGGCTTTTTCAAACCGACTATGCATCCGAAGAGATTTTTAACTCCGAGGGTTAAAAACATCTGGGCATGGGTTTTGAGTTTCGCGATATTTATGACCGCGTCGGCCTCAAGGGCATCTTCCGCGATATCGATAAATCCGAACGGCTCTCCGATATCTGTTTTTACGGATGTTTTGAATTCCTTAAATTCCACATGAAGGCCCTCAAAGGCCTTCCTGTACCCGCCGTCTTTCAATATTTTCCCGAAAAGACCCACCGCAGGGCTGTCCGATATCGTGACTCTTCCGCCTTTTTCAAGCGCGTATTCCGCAGCCGCTTTCACCACCAGGGGATGGGTGATAACCGCCGTTTCAGGCTTTGCCGGTATAAGCAGGTTCGGTTTGATAAGAACTCTGGTTCCTTTTCCGATTGAAACACTGCCGGCGGAATCGATCATTTCAAAGACAATGGGCTTTAAAACCTTGTAATCATACTCAGCTTTTCTAAAAACAACTTTGCCGGCTTCGTGAAAAGTCCGATTTCTGCGTTGCGCTTCATCCCGTTGCGATTGCGGCGTACTATAAGTACGCCTCATCACAAGTGCTTTGCGACGCCTTGAACTTGAACTTTTTACTTTGCCGTCTAATATTTGATTTTTTACGAGTCCGTCAACCTTCTCCATGCAGCATAATTCCTTGCTTGCGAAAATATTCATTCTTGAATATATAAGATGGATTATAGACCAGAGAAAGGATAA
>CAZOEH010000339.1:3548-3780 GCA_964578785.1 uncultured Desulfonema sp.
CATAATCCAATGGCATCTGGATTCCCGCTGGAGTTTACCCTCATGAAAATGGGGACGGGAATGACGAAAAGTGAAAATCCGGACTTTTCACGTGTGCTTCAATATTTAACGGTTATGGAACAAATAAATACTAATAAGACACCGAGGCGGGGATATATCTATGTAATTATAGCCGCCCTCCTCTGGGCCATATCCGGCTCATCCTCAAAGTTTTTATTCAATTCGGGAGTAA
>CAZOEH010000340.1:0-3778 GCA_964578785.1 uncultured Desulfonema sp.
AGATTTCGGAACAAACGGAGAAGGGTATATCAGATTCTCATACGCAAATTCCATTGAGAATATTACAGAAGGAATGAAGCGGATAGAGAATTATTTGGTTAACCGGAAAAGATGATTATAAAATCAGCCGAATTTGTTATCAGTGCAGTAAAACCATCCCAGTATCCCCCGTGGAATCTGCCGGAAATAGCATTTGCCGGCCGTTCCAATGTCGGCAAATCTTCTCTTATAAACACATTGTTGAACCGCAAACAGCTTGTGAAAACAAGCTCAACACCCGGCCGGACCCAGCTTATAAATTTTTTCAGCATTAATGATGATGTGGGTTTTGTCGATATTCCGGGGTACGGGTATGCAAAGGTTCCCGCCTCCGTGAAAAAAGGCTGGGGGGCCATGATTGAGACATACCTTTCAACGAGGAAGAATTTAAAAGGAGTTGTTCTTATCCTCGATTTGCGCCGGACCCCGGGCGCTGAAGATATTACCTTCATGGACTGGCTGAGCCATTATAATATCCCTTTTATCCGTGTGCTTACCAAAGTGGATAAACTTTCAAAAGCACAGCAGGTAAAACAGCAGGCCATCATAGCCGACGCGCTTCATATAGAAAAAAACGACATGATTCTCTTTTCGGCCAAAACGGGTATCGGAAAAAAACCTGTCTGGGACGCAATAGAAAAACTTATCCGGTGTGAGCTTTGACTAAATCTCAACATAAAGAGCCTTTCAGATCGGGATATGTTGCGATTGCCGGAGCTCCGAATGCCGGTAAATCGACCCTTTTAAACAGGCTGCTCGGTTTTAAGATATCTATCACCTCGAGAAAACCGCAGACAACAAGAAACAGGATTCTCGGAGTTGTCCACAGAGCTTCATCCCAGCTTATCTTCATGGATACGCCCGGCATCCATATAGCAAAGAGCGCTTTAAATATCAGAATTGTCGATGCGGCGATTTCAACCATGGGAGACGCCGATATTATTCTATTGGTCGGGGATTCGGCTAATCCGGATCCGGAGTCGGAATCAATCCTTATAAAAAGTATGGAAAAAATAAAAAAGCCTGTAATCCTAGCTCTCAATAAGACCGATGTGGTCAGTAAATCGATAATTCCGGGAGAGATAAGCCGGTGGAAAGGAGCTTATGATTTCGATGCCATAGTTCCTGTTTCGGCAAAAAGCGGAGCCGGAACAGAAGAACTCCTTTGCGTAATGGAAAAGCTTCTGCCGGAAGGCCCTCCTTTTTATCCCGAGGATATGCTGACCGATCTTCCGGAGCGTTTTATAGCGGCAGAGATGATCCGGGAGAGAGTCTTTCGCTTAACGGGCCAGGAAATTCCCTATGCGACGGCTGTTACCATCGAGTCCTTTGAAGAGAAGAAGAAAAAGGGAATCGTCAAAATAGACGCAGTCATCCATGTAGAGCGGGATTCCCAGAAAGGAATAATAATCGGCAGGAGCGGAAGCAAGCTGAAGCAGATAGGCGAGGAATCCAGAAAAGAGATTGAAAAGCTTGTCGGCACGAGGGTGTTTTTACAATTATTCGTGAAAGTCGATAAAGACTGGAGCAAAGACGACAAAACCCTAAAGAAATTCGGATACTGATGATTCTTTCCTTTCATCCCTGTTTTACGGGTGATAAAAACATGATATGCGCCGGGCGGCAACCCGGGACTGCCGAGCTTGAGGCGATTAAACGGGCAGACGCGGTGATTCTTCCCCAGGGATGCAGAGAAGATTTATATTACATGGCAAGGGAGAACTGTAAGAACGTTTTTCCCGATTACGATGCAAGGTTCAAATATCCCGGCAAGACCGGCCAGATACTTTTATTCCAGAAAACCGAAACAGCCCATCCCGCAGCCAGGATATTCACTTCAGTATCTTCTTTATACGATAAAGACGGAAATATCATAAAAGAAAACCTGCCTTTCGGATATCCCTTTGTTTTAAAATTTGACTGGGGAGGTGAAGGCGAAGCAGTATTTCTGATAAAGACGCAGGCAGGGCTGAAAAAGGCATTCAGGAATGCGGGAGAATTTGAAAAAACAGGACAAAAAGGTTTTATACTGCAGGAATATATCGAGTCGGGGAAAAGATCCTTAAGGATTGCCGTAATCGGGCAGAAATTTATTTCCTACTGGCGGGTTCAGAAAGATCCGGATGTTTTCTGCGCCGGATTATCCCGGGGAGCGGTTGTGGATTTTGATTCGGATCCGGAACTTATCGGGCTTGCCGTGGACAGGGTCAAAGACTTCTGCAGAAAAACAGGGATAAATCTCGCCGGGTTTGATCTTCTTTTTTCATCGGATAATTATAATAATGAGCCGCTCTTTCTTGAGATAAACTATTTTTTTGGAAGAAAAGGGCTCGGGGGCTCTGAAAAATTCTACAGAATTTTAAACGGTGAAATTAAGAAATGGCTGAAAAGCTTATAGTAATTTGCTCTTTAACGTCATTCCCGCGAAAGCGGGAATCCAGTCTTTTTCAGCTAGTTCTGGACTCCCGTTTTCACGGGAGTGACGGAATTTTCGACTTTTTACGAAAGTATCAATTCTAACGATGAAAAGAATAAAAAGCCTTTTATGGAACCATACGCTTATAATCTTGAAGAAGAAGATATAAAGAGAGAACGCAGGAAAGCGAGAGAATTGAGAAGCACCGAGTGGTGGAAGAGAAAACTCGCTAAAGGCAAATGCTTTTACTGCGACCGGACTTTTCCGGCAAAAGAGCTGACAATGGATCACATAGTGCCGATTGCGCGGGGCGGAAAAAGCACGAAAGGCAACATCGTGACGGCTTGTAAAGAGTGCAATAATGCAAAAAAGCAGCTTCTTCCCATGGAATGGGAGAGCTACCTTTGCAGGTTAAAACAGGAATAAACAGAGCTTCTCTCTCCGGGCTATCCTTCGAAATATAATTTCAATTTTAATCAACCGCTCAAGCAATTCTTTTGTCCAGATTATCTTCATTGCGGATTGTTTTTGTTTCTTCTTGCCACTAATGCCGCCCTGATATTTTCAACAGGGAAGGCCCTGCCGTTATCGGCGTCCGATATTCCTCTTGCGATGGAATCAAAAAAAGACTTTCTATATACCAGTTCATCATAATCGTCCGGTGATAACAGTACCCCGGCGGGTTTGCCGTTTTGCGTAATGACCAATGGGTGTCCGTTATCCCGAAGGTTTTTGAACCACTTTGAAATGCCTGTTTTGAATTCTGCTATCGGGACGATATCCTGTGAGATTGATATTGTTTTCATAATAAAGCTCAATAGATTGAGTTCTTTTATGTACAATATTATTCAAAAATCAAGCTTGTATTTTATATGTCCCATATTTGCGACCCGAAAAAACAGCTTTTTCCGATGGAGCGGGAAAACTAGCATTGCCAGTTGCAACAGGAATAAACAGCGTTGCATAACGTAAAGCTCAGTGAATCGAACCACTGAAGCTCATCTAAATGCAAATAACTAATTTGCTGACCTCATAAGTTCACCTGCCCCAAAAGCGCCGTGTGGTTCGATTTCACTGTAGCGCGTTGTTAGGTGTTCTAATCAAAATCATTTGCAAGTGTAAAAATTGATGAAACAGCACCTTTAGCTGTTGCCACCGATATAGAATATTTTTTGTTTTTCTCTTTTGCTAAATGAACATGATTCCTGAAGTGTCGTACCGAGTCAGTTAAACTGTAAACCGCTGACTTCAGAAAATCATTATCTTTGCAAGTTTTTATGTATCCATCAAAGGTTTTATTTGCTGTAGCTATATTCTTATGTT
>CAZOEH010000341.1:0-3755 GCA_964578785.1 uncultured Desulfonema sp.
CTGCTTTCAAGGAGTGCTTCAAAAAGCTTGATATTACCCGGAATGGCCTTCTCCACCATTTCTAGATCATCATCCTGATCGAAAACCGCTGCGCCCGTTTCGGAAATGGCTGTTATTTCGTTGATTACAAACATCCTGGGTGAACATGAGAAGAGGCACAGAACCGGTATGACGCATAAAAAGAGCCGCTTTGGTTTCCATACGGATATGACACTTTTTAAGATATTCACTCTTAATCTCCGGTTACATCAACCTCTGTCTGAGACATAATTAATCATGCGGGAACGGCCCTCAAACGATGCCCCCTCCTTGATATCAATTGAGCGGGCGGATATGTCGCCCGATATTCTGCCTGACGGCTGAATATCAATTTGCCCGCGCGCAGCCACGTTCCCTGTAATATTACCCTGTACCGATATATTATCAGCTTCCACATCAGCCTCAATAACTCCTGAAGCGCCTACAACAATACTGCCGTCGATTTTAATTGTGCCTTTTACAAGGCCTTCAATAATAATGCTATCTTTACCCGAGATATTGCCCTCTATTCTTACATTCCTGCTTATCAGGGAAGCCGCTTTTGACAGTAAATCATCAACTCCGGCCTCTTTAACAGGGCTTTTCTTTTTTATGATTCCGTTATATTCGTTTTTCCCGTTATCAGTGAGTTCAATTCCAGCAGCGACGTTATTCATTCTTACTTCACCGTCAAAAAGAGCTCCTTCAACAACCGAAAGGATTGGTGTAACAATGGTACCTTTTATGTTTGCGGTCGCATTAAGATGGACTTTACTTGATGCAACAAGAGTTCCTTCGATGAACCCGTTTACGGATATGGCGCCGGATCTCAGTTCACCGCTTATTTTCGCTGTTCCCCCGATATTAAGTTCTCCGCTCATATCAAAGATGCCGTTTACAGATCCCATTATGAGAATGCTTCCGTTCCCTGCAATGGTCCCGACAATATCCAGATATTTGCTGAAATACGAAACACCCTCAGGGAGAGCCGCCCTTGCCATTTCAAAAGGATATATTTCTTCCTCTCTTTTTTTCCTGAAAAAAAACATTATAAATTCCCTTCCGTACTTAACTGATATTGATGAAACAGTAAAAATATAATATAGAACTGCATATAACAGCAGGTCGTAAAAATCAATGCATAAGAACCGGAAGCTTTTGACCGAAACATCGGGCACATTCCATGGAGCTCGCTGCCGGGTGAGGCAGGGAATTAAATATGGAGTCTGTTCCCTGCGGTTGAGGAGCCCGGCAACAGGAAAAAAGAGGGAGATAATATGCTGAATATGTATGCCGCACGATGGTGTCCTCATTGCAGGAAAACAGAAGAATATTTGAAGAAGAACAAAATAGAATTCAACTATATAGATATTGAGATTCAACCGGACGAAGTCGTCCGTAAAGTCATAGAGATAAACGGCGGCTTTGACTGGGTTGTTCCTACACTTGAATATAACGGCAAATGGCGTGAAGGAAAAGTGTTCAACGAAGCTGAGATTACCCTTGACCTGCTGAATATGGGCATAGGCTGGCAAAAGTGATTGAAGAAAAGTTCGATCCGGCTTTTTTCCTGAAAAATGCGCATATACAGACATATCTTGCCAGCAGCAGGCTCAGAACCATGGGTAAAAACCCCGTGCTGGAAGCAGCAGAAGATAAGATTATTCTTACTAAAGAAGGGGTGCGTCTGCTTGCAAGTTATTCACCCGCCGGAAAGAATAAATCAAACGGCCTGGTGATGCTTCTTCACGGATGGGAAGGAAGTGTCGGCTCCGCCTATATTCTCAGCGCAGGAAGGTATCTTTTCGAAAATGGTTATTCGGTTTTCAGACTCAACTTCAGGGATCATGGAAAGAGTCACCATTTAAATGAAGGTCTCTTCTATGCTACACTTATAGACGAGGTTTATCAGGCAGTTGAACAGGCGTCTGCCATTGAAAGCGGTCGGAATTTTTTTCTTGCCGGTTTCTCCCTTGGCGGAAATTTTGCCCTGAGGATCGGCCGGATCTGCGCAGGTAAACCCATAAATAATCTGCGACACATTGTGAGCATCAGCCCCGTAATAAACCCCGACAAGGCTACCGTCGCCATAGACAGCAATATAATGATAAAAAAATATTTTCTGTCCAAATGGCGGCGTTCTCTCGCTCTTAAACAGAAGCTGTTTCCTGAGAAATACGATTTCGGAGACATTCTTTCCCTGAACAGTTGCCGAAGCATCACCGACAGACTCATTGAGAGTTACAGCAGCTACAAAGACGCAGCCGAATACTTCAGTGATTACGCCTTAACAGACGAGATTATAAATGGAATCTCCGTTCCGACGACCATAATCGCTTCAAAAGACGATCCGGTAATACCTGTTTGCGATTTCTACGCCCTCGATTTCAGAACACCGGTAAATCTTGTGATCCACGAACACGGCGGACACAATGGCTTTATCGAAGATTTCTTCTTCAACTGCTGGTATGAAAAAATGATGGTGCGGCTGTTCGATGGTATCAGTTCTTAGCGTAACACCTGATCTTTCGCCGTGTTCGGGAAAAAATTGAATATGCCGTATCTGAATCCGGCCTTTAACGGGATATTCCGCAGCCTTCCCGCATTGCTTCCCGCATTGCTTGACATAACCGGACAGATAAAATAGCATGCAAATATATGGTTTTAAAATCAATACACAAAGTTTTAAAGGATTAAAACATGGTTGATGAACGACTCCGGGTGGCTTCGGGGGTAAGCCAGCTTGACAGGATCCTTGACGGACTCTATATCGGTGATAATGTAGTATGGCATGACGATGCGGGAAGCCTGGCGGCGCCATTCTGTCTCAATTTCATCCAGGCATCCCAGGCACAGAAAAAGCCGATTATTTACGTGAGCTTCGACAGGTCCCCGCGTAACCTGCTTGAAAAACTGGGCCGTCTTGCAGAGAACCCGCTGCTGACCATTCTCGACTGCTTTACATACGGTAAGGGCGCCGGGTCCAGAATATTCCTCGATTTTTACAGCGGCAGAAACAGCGACTTCAAATGCAGGATTTTACCGGTAAAAGATCCCCGCAGCATACAAAATGTCTCGGATTCCTTTTACGGAATCCATGAAAAGCTCGAAGGAGATGTGCGGTTTGTTTTTGAAAGTATTACAGGCATGCAGGAATTATGGAACGGAGAAGAACATATTATAAATTTTTATTCTCATTCCTGCCCCCGCCTCTATGAGCTTAACACGATAGCTTACTGGATAATCGAGAAGAAAGCCCATACACAGAGGCTTAGAGCGCAGATAAACCAGATAGCGCAGGTTGCAATCGATTTATCGGTAAAAAGGGGGAAAACGGCGCTTACCATTATAAAGGCTGAAAAACGAACCCTTGACACGCTGAACAAGCCTTATATTTACTGGGCAAAAGATCTCAGCATAGCCTTTGAATTCGACAAGCAGGCAAAAAGCGGAATCGATATCGGAACACGCATCAAAGAGCTCAGGACCAGATACGGCCTTTCCCAGACGAAAATAGCAAAGCTCGTCGGAGTGACTCCCAGCAATATATCGCAGGTGGAAAGCAACCTTATATATCCATCCCTTCCTGCGCTCATGAAGATAGCCGAGGTTCTTTCAATTGACGTAAGTTCATTCTTCAGTCAATCGGCTGACGCTTCAAACAAGGTTGTTTTCCCATTTTCCGGAGCTATCGACGTCCAGTTCCCCTATCTGCCGAAGGGGAGCATAACCGGAAA
>CAZOEH010000342.1:0-3753 GCA_964578785.1 uncultured Desulfonema sp.
GAAAAACTTCTTTTGTGAAAAATGCAGCCGGCTGTGAAATAAAATCTTTTGAAAGCAATCGTCTGAAGGAATATCTTCTGCTCTCCATCATTTTATATTTTGAAATCGACTTCCTTATTTCCTGATCGTCTTCATTGATAATCCGGCAATCGCCGAAGCACCATTTGAATTTTAATTTTTCATATACTTTCGCGACTTCGGCTAACGCCTCTGGTTCGTAAGTGTCGTCTGAATTTAGCCATGCGAGGAGGTCTCCCGAGGCCATATTAAAACCCTTGTTTATAGCATCCGATTGCCCCCGGTCCTTCTCTGAGACCCACCTTAATCTGTTTTTGTATTTCTGAACAATGTCTAAAGTATTGTCTGTAGAGCCGCCATCGATGATTATATATTCTAACTCAAAATTTCCTCTTTGATTTAAAACACTCAAAATAGTCCGTTCTATATATTTGTCCTGATTAAAAGAAGGGGTGATGATGGATATCTTCACAGGTTTTGCGCCTGGCTTGCCGGATTAAGACATAGATTTGAAAGCTTGAAAATATGCTTGGCGTTTATTCCGACCTTCAAGATACAATCTCCTTCACAAATGCCGCAAAGCCCTTTAAATAATATGGCAGACTTCCGGGGTTTTCTATCACCCTTTTCATATAATTGAGCATTATGCGAGGTCTGAGATAGAACCTTCTGAACATCTCTTTTGAGTATCTTTGGAGGTCCTCCTTTGTCAGACCTTTTGGGACAAATACAACATCCAGCTCATTCATTTTTGCCCAGTTGTCCTCAAATTCTCCATACTGTGAAGCAATATCATGCAGTTTACTTCCCGGAAATGGGGTCATCATACTAACGCTTATATCATCAAGTGGAATACTCAAGGCAAACCCGATAGTCTTTTTAATTGTCTCCTGGTCGTCAGTAGGATGTCCTAAAATAAAAAAGCCCTTTGAAAGCAGACCTGCTTCTTTTGTCCATTTTACAGCCTGTTCAATCTTTGCAAGCGTAATGTTCTTTCCTATGAACTTCATTACCTCCGGATCACCTGTTTCAATGCCAAAACTTATGCTCCAGCAGCCTGCTTTTTTCATCAAACTTAGGATCTCGGGTGTTACAGCATCCGCCCTTCCCAGACATGACCAGCTTATCTTGATACCGCGCTTAATTATCCCTTCGCAGACTTCAATGAGCCTGCTTTTGAAGGTCACAAAGGTATCGTCCTCAATCAATATCTCCCTTATACCGAATCTATTGTAAAGATATTCTATCAGTTCAAGTATATATCCGGCGCTGTGTCCACGGCATTTATTACCAAATACAGAACGATCACAAAAGATACATTTATATGGACAACCGCGGGTTGTAACTATGTAACCCGCAGGGAGTCGTTTAAAACGAAATGGTGGTGGATGATATTTACCCGGGAAATCTGAAAGAAGGTCCCAGGCAGGGAAAGGAAGTTTGTCGAGGTCATCTAAAAATATTCGGGGCACAGTCCTTACAATGCCATCTCTTTGACGAAAAATAATGCCCGGAATTCCTGAGATTTCCTTCCCCTGTTTAATGGAATTCAGCAACTCTTTCATGGTTTCCTCTCCCTCGCCTATCACCCCAAAATCAAAGGATTTGAAAAGTCCCATTGTTTCTTCAGGGATGGCGGTAAGATGCGGGCCTCCAACTATAATTTTAATTTTACCATTATTTTTTTTGATTTCATCTGCGATGTTAGATGCATTAGATATTGAGAGTGTGGTGGCAGATATCCCGACAAACTCAGGGTTGACTTCGATTATTTCGTCAAGAAGTTCCTTCAAAGAAAGTCCCAGGGATGAAGCTTCTATAACGGAAACTTCGTAACCTTCTCTTCTGAGGACAGCCGCAAGATAAAGTATGCCAAGTGACGGAAGTGTATTGGCTGCCCCTGATAGCTTGCCGTATCTTTCTTGAAGTGTAACAGGTGGTGTAATAAGGACAACTTTAGTCATTATTTATTTTGACCCAGACTTGTCTCTAATTTTCTTCATTGAAATTCCTTTTTTTTGACCTTGTGTAATAGTATGATAGGTTTTAAAGTTTTACCTGTCAAGGCAGGAACCAATGCATATGGTAAATGGGTTGCATCGCATGGATTATTAGGTGGTGTGCAGTCTTTATTCCCTGCTTGCGGTCATTTGGCGGACCAGGGCAATTCTGATTATTAGGTGAAGAAATAAAAGAGTTCAGGAAAAATGCGGTGATTCTGGTATATTTATAGCATGAATAAAACTTGCAAATGCACAAGCTTGTGAGCCATGCCACACAATGAGTTTGCAATCATAATCCCGGCCTATAACGAAGAAGGCAGGATTTCAACCACAATAAGTGGTATACGAAGATTTTCTAATTGTGAGGTCATTATTGTCAGCGACGGGTCGGTCGACAGGACGGGGCTGGAAGCTCGGGAAGCCGGGGCAACTGTTCTCGTACTGCCTTTTAATCTCGGCTACGGTGCGGCACTGCAGACCGGGTATAAATATGCACTCAGAAAAGGATATAAGTACGCAATCCAGATGGATGCCGACGGCCAGCATGACCCCTCGTTTGTTATGAAATTACTGGAAGAAGTGCGGAACGATTCAGTAGATGTTGTAATTGGCTCGAGGTTTATGGGAGAAGGTGATTACAGGCCTTCCAGGCTGAAGAAAATAGGGATCGCTTATTTCCGGTTTCTCGCTTCTTTGATTATAAGGCGGCGAATTACCGATCCCACCTCCGGATTCCAGGCCCTGAACCGGAAAGCGATGCTTTTTTATGCAAGCGCGTCATATCCGGTCGATTTTCCGGATACCGATGTGCTGATCATGCTGCACAAAAGAGGCCTGAGGTTCAAGGAGATACCTGTTCGCATGAACCATTCCACCAAAGAAAAAACCATGCACAGCGGTCTTATCCCGGTTTATTACCTGTTTAAGATGATGCTCTCTATTTTTGTTACCTTGTTGAGAAAAGATTAATTTTATAATAATGAAATGAGGAAATTATGATCAGATTAAAGATTCTGGCCGGGCTTATCGGAGTTTCTCTGTTTATCTACATTATTGAACTTGTCCGCCGAAGAAAACTGCGGGAAGAATATGCCTGGCTCTGGCTCTTGACAGGACTTGTCATAGTTGTTCTTTCGTTCTGGTACGGTCTTCTGGTTTATGTCGGTGATTTACTGGGAGGCATATTTCCTTCGGCCGTGCTTTTCTTGTTCGCACTGGTTTTTCTCCTGCTGATCGCCCTGCATCAGTCGATCAAAATTTCACAACTGACAGATAAGGTCAATCAATTAACGCAGGAATTGGCTATCCTAAGCAGGGACACGCAGTTAAACATAAAAACCGACGAGAAGAGCTGATTTCTTCGGATCCATCTTTCTTGCGGTCAATACACCTCCAGATTGCTTTGAATCCCCGCACCCAAATGAGTTATCATTAAAGATGCTTAAATCCTTTCTTACAACAGGAATAGGAAGCCTGCCCCACCGCAATGCCCCGGAGGCATGCATGCTTATACTCAATACCTTTGATATCCCTTTCTGGCCACAGCTTCCAGGACTCTCCTTCAAGGAACTGATGGTCCCCCAGTATTCGGAAGGCCTGCCCTTTCTGAAAATGGATGTTCAAAAAGAGACCATCTGGATCGAAAGAAACAGCTCCGATGAACTCGAGCGGTTTTATGAAAGCTGCACAGAGGAAAGCAGGATCTCCATATCAGAGGATTTCGCGCAGGGAA
>CAZOEH010000343.1:0-3740 GCA_964578785.1 uncultured Desulfonema sp.
CGCCATCCTCTGGGCCATATCCGGCTCATCCTCAAAGTTTTTATTCAATTCGGGAGTAACGCCTTTTCAGCTTGTGCAGCTCCGCCTCACAATCTCGGCCGGACTACTTTTTACGGCGCTTCTGGTATGGCGTCGCGATCTCATGCGGATAAAGAAGGGCGATTTTTTTTACTTTCTCTTCTTCGGTGGCGTTGTCATGGCCGCGGTACAGTTCACATATCTTTTTACGATAAGCAAAATAAATGTCGCGGCAGCCATTCTTCTCCAGTACCTCGCGCCTGCCTTTATCGCTATATATTCATTCGTCTTCGCGAAGGAAAAACCCGGGCTCATAACCGTCTTATCAGTCGCAGGCGCCATTACAGGCTGTTATCTCGTGGTCGGAGCCTATAATTTCGATCTCTTCTCACTGAACAGGACAGGGATAATCGCGGGCATTATTGCCGCCATCGCCTTTGCCTGGTATTCCGTCCAGGGCGAATACGGGATGCGGAGATACGATCCTCTGACCGTCCTTTTCTACGCTCTTCTCTTTGCAGCAGCCACCTGGAACATATTCCACCCGCCTCTCGAAGCATTTTTTCATACACGCTCATTGCTTGAATGGAGTCTGATTATTTATATCGGAATCTTCGGAACGGTAGTCCCTTTCGGTTTATATTTTCAGGGTATCAATCTTATACGCTCCACGCGCGCCAGCATAACCGGAACCCTCGAACCGATAACAGCCTCCGCCATTTCATACTTTTTTTTAAATGAAATACTCGAACCCTGGCAGATCGCAGGCGGCATTATGGTCATAGCATCAATTGTTCTGCTTCAGTTTAAAGTGGAATCGGATGACAAGAGACCGGATCTTATCAGGGCAAAAAACCTTGAACAATCAGACAAATGAATCTTCACTTTTAAAACGCGTCAAACGGCACGTAACCGGACGTGAAAAAGAGTTTTTCGCGGCGACATCTCCCGGACTCGAACCTCTTTGCTTAAATGAACTGATAAGTTTTGCCGCAACAGGCAAAAAGTTCACCGAAATTAAAGGCGGCGTGCAGTTTACCGGACGGATAACCGACTGTTTTTCCGCAAACCTGAATCTTCGCACTGCAAACAGAGTCCTGATGCGGATCGGAGAATTCAAGGCTACGAACTTCATGCAGCTTAAAAAGAGGCTTTCCGGTTTTCCCTGGGAGCTTTTTCTTCCGGCAGATTCAAGACCGGAAATAAACACATCTGCAAAGCAGTCGCGGCTCTATCATAAAGACGCGATCGCTGAAATATTTGCCGAAAGCATCGATAAAAGCTTCTTACCAAACAACAGCAGGAATCCGGTAAAGGATTCGGCCGAGCAGCAGGTTTTTGTCCGCGTGTCAAATGACAGGTTTGTCATATCTTTGGACAGCAGCGGGGAGCTTCTTTACAGACGCGGCTTAAAGACCCACAGAGCGGCCGCTCCTTTAAGGGAAACAACGGCGGCGGCAATTCTCGCCATTTCCGGATACGACGGAACCGGGCCGCTGATAGATCCGATGTGCGGGTCAGGCACCTTTTCAATCGAAGCCGCCATGATCTCTCAAAAGATCCCGGCAGGCCTCTTCAGGAACTTCGCTTTCATGAACTGGCCGTGCTTTGAGGCCAAAAGATGGGCATACATAAAACGAAAAGCCGAGTCAGGCATAAAACCGGTCTTAACACCGAGAATCTTTTCCTCCGACATAGATACTAAAGCATGCGATGCGTTTACTTCATGCATAAATAAATATGATATTTTCAAAATGGTGGAGGTTGCGCGAAAAGATTTTTTCGATCTTTCTCCTCACTTTCTGACACAGGATAAGGGTCTCGTAGTTATAAATCCGCCGTATGGTCAGAGGATGGGAAGCAGAGCTGAAAGCGATAAACTCTTTGGCGCCATCTGCGGAAAGCTCAAAAAGGATTTTACGGGGTGGAAAGTTGCCCTGATCGCACCGGATGCTACACTTCTGAATTCTCTTCCTTTCTCCCTGAAGGCTCAAACACTCTATCACGGCGGACTTAAAATAGTTTTGCTTCACGGCCGAATATTTTAAAGATATTTAGACAGGATTAACAGGATTAACCGGATGGACAGGCAATAAGCTATCGCACGGCATATTCCGTCTTCAGCCTTTTTTCTATATCAACCGGCGCGGGGATAAGTTTCTGCTTAACCATTATGCTCTCGGTCTGCTTCCATGCGGCAATATCTATTGCGCCGAAAACCGTCTTTTCAGACGGCTTCATGAACCGCCTTGTTATATCAAGCTGCCTGCGGATAACATCGGCGGAGGTATCCCTGTCGAATTGCCGGACAGT
The DNA here is from genome assembly GCA_964578785.1 of uncultured Desulfonema sp. Classification (GTDB taxonomy): domain Bacteria; phylum Desulfobacterota; class Desulfobacteria; order Desulfobacterales; family RPRI01; genus RPRI01. The sequence continues at coordinate 2,332 of CAZOEH010000343.1, forward strand.
TTCAACCGCCTTATCCGAATTGGCAGGATCCAAAGCCTCATTCCATGCCTTCATCAGGGCTGAAACAAATTTTTTGACTGTTTCAGGATGCTCTTTTATCATCTTCTCGGTCGTTATCACGGAATTCGCCACGAAACGTATGCCTGAAGCGTCAGGGTCAAAAAATGCCGTGGCCTCCCCCGCCTTTTCAAGCTGATCTCCTATGATAATCCCCTGTGCATTCCTGTATACCGGCCAGAGAGCGACTTTCTTTTCGTAAAAAGGTGTGTAATCATATCTCACGCTGAAGAGATTTACTTCATTCTCCTTTATGCCGTATTTTGCGAGAATCGCCCTCATGATGGTTTCATCGTTTCCGCCGAAGGTTATTCCGATAACCTTTCCCCTGATATCTTCAGGCTTTTTTATATCATTTTCAACCGGTCTGTATATCCACTGAAGGGGATTGGCCTGGAAAAGCTGCGCCAGCACCACGACCGGAGCCCCTTTTGAAACGGCCCTTATAACCTGGTCAGCGGAAGCGACACCGAACTGCGCGTGGTCCATCTCGAGCTCTTTTATTGCATCCCGCTCGGGACCGCCCTCTTTTACTTCTACATCAAGACCTTCTTTTTCGAAAAAACCGCGGGCATCGGCGTATATGTCTCCGGCTACGCTGGCGTTGAAGAGCCATTTGAGACGGTAGGAAATCTTCGTCATCTCCTCCTGTTTTTTGCCGCAACCTGCAAAAGCCGGTAAAAGCATAATCAGCATTAATAAAACTACTACCACATTATTTTTTATGTTCACCTTCTGCCCCTTATTCGAACTTCGAATATCGCACTTAGTTTTTCGATGTCCGCCTTACACCTCATTCCTTCTTCTGATCACTGACCCCTGATTACTGATCACTGTTTTTTCACGCCTCCCCCCAGCTCCTGCTGACCATATGGCCGAGCCATTCAAGAACGGCGAGGTAAAGCGACGTGAATATCCCTATCAAAAAAAGCGCGACCAGAATCTTTGAAAGGTCGCTCTGATAGAGCGCGATTCTTATGCTGTAGCCAATCCCGGCGCTGGCGCCTATAAATTCCGATACGATCGTACCGACCATCGCAAGGGTAGCGCTTCCCGCGACAACCGTTATCAGTTTGCTCATGTTCTCGAAGGCCCTTATCTTTACCTCGAGCTGCCACCTCATTCTTCCCGAATGAATGTAAAAATGCTCTATGTCGGTTATCGGCTCGGAAAAGATCCCTATAAAAGAGAGAAGCAGGGGGAAATAGCATATCATCGCGGCGATAAGGAGTCTCGATGAGAGACCGTCTCCAAGAAGTATGAAGATCATGGGCGCCACCGCTACAATCGGATATGCCTGTATGTTGAAAGCCGCGGTCCTGATAAGCGAGCCCATCCAGTTCGACAGGCGC
>CAZOEH010000344.1:0-3732 GCA_964578785.1 uncultured Desulfonema sp.
TGTGCTTCCAACGGCTGGTACGGCAAGATTTTCTTCGGCTCTTTCCGTCGATAACTTCATTAAAAAAACAAGCCTTATAAGCTATTCAAAGGAAGCTTTTTTCAGGGAAGCCAAGGATATTATCCGCCTGGCCGAAACTGAAGGTCTGGGCGCCCACGCAGACTCGGTCAGGGTAAGGCTTAAAAAGGACCCGAATAATAAAATTAAAACAAAATAAACAGCATCAGGCTACCGGAATGAGAAGCCGCAGGAAAATTAAAGAACCATCCCTCCTCTCGCCTACAGAGGCTATCCTTGAGAGCATATCCGACGGGGTTTTCACCGTGGATATGGATTGGTTTATAACCTCATTCAACCGTGCGGCGGAGGAGATCACCGGTGTATCGCGCAGGGAAGCCATCGGTCGCCGCTGTTCGGAAGTATTCCGCTCCAGCATGTGCGGGGCGGATTGCGCGCTTCAGCAAACACTGAAGACGGGTAAACCGGTTATCGGCAAGTCCGGATATATCATTGATGCTGATGGCAACCGCATTCCCATCAGTGTATCGACGGCCGTGCTGAAAAACACGGAAGGTCGTGTGATCGGCGGGGCGGAAACATTCAGAGATCTGAGCGATGTCGAGGCCTTGCGCCGCGAGCTGGAGGGAAAATACCGGATCGGCGATCTTGTGAGCAGAAGCCCCCTGATGCAGAAAATATTTGAGATTCTGCCGGCCATAGCGGCCAGCCCCAGCACGGTCCTGATTCTCGGCGAGACAGGAACAGGCAAGGAACTGGTGGCTCGTACCATCCATGAACTGAGCCCGGTATGCAACGGTCCGTTTCTTCCCGTTAATTGCAGCGCCCTGCCTGATACCCTGCTTGAATCGGAGTTGTTCGGATACAAAGCGGGTGCTTTTACAGGCGCAAATAAAGACAAGCCCGGCCGTTTTTCTCTTGCCAGAGGGGGGTCTCTTTTTTTGGACGAGATAGGCGAGATCAGTCCGGCGCTCCAGGTAAGACTGCTGCGTGTTCTGCAGGAAAGAACTTACGAACCGCTGGGCGCGACCAGAACTGAAACTACGGACGCCCGTATTATAGCCGCAACCAGCAAGGACCTGACCGAACTGACCCGTAAAGGCGTTTTCAGGGAAGATCTGTACTACCGGGTGAACGTTGTTCGCGTTGAGCTGCCGCCGCTTCGCCGGAGAAAGGAAGATATTCCTCTTCTGGTGGAGCAGTTTGTTGAGCGGTTTAATCGTTTACAGGGTAAATCTATCGGTGGAATCGGGGCAGAAGCACTTTCCCTTATCATGGCCCACCACTGGCCCGGAAATGTACGTGAGCTTGAAAACGTTATTGAGCGGTCCTTTATCATGTGCAGCGAAGGCTTAATCGGCATCGAGCATCTTCCTGATGAAATGAAGGCGCATTGCGCTCCGGCCGGCATGGATTCAGATGTTCGGTCTTTTCATAATTTTATAGATATCCAGTCTATTCGTAATGCCCTGGAACGGAATGGATACAACCGCCTGTCAGCCGCTAAGGAACTCGGCATTCATAAGACAACTCTTTTTCGCAGAATGAAGAGACTGGGCATCTTACTGCCCGAACAGGACGGACGTTCCCGTCAGAAACAAAAAGAGTAGCGATAACGCACCAGGCAGCATAAGCTGCAGTAGCGCCATCGCAATCCAATGACCTGCCGCCATCTCTTCGTAAATCATTTTATCCTTTGCAATTCAAGCTGGTTGAACATCTTCCATGGAATATTCCGTCTAATGGCATGATGCTTGCTGATGAATACTTATGTGAATGATGATAAGGACACCGGATTATGAAAACGGCGTTTGCATATTGGGAGAACCGGATAGCGCCGGTCTTCGATATTGCCCGGCAGATTCGTATTGTCGAGACTGAGTCGGGGCGAATCGTTGCCGAAACGGAGGAGTTTTTCGCTAATGATCTTCCGGCTAAGAAGGTCTTTCGAATAGTCGAGCTTGGCATAAGCACGCTGGTATGCGGCGCAATCTCCAGGCCGCTGCACACGATGGTTATGGCTTCAGGAATCCGTGTAATATCCTTCGTGGCAGGCGACCTGCGCAAGGTTATTAAGGCCTGGCTCGATGGTAATCTTGAGAGCGGGAAGTATGCAATGCCCGGTTGCTGCAGGCGCTATGCAATATCACCAGAGATGAGGGGTATTAATAAGGAGGTACACCTGATGAATGGAAGAAAACGCGGAGGAATGGGCCAGGGTGCAGGACAAGGTCAGGGACAGGGTCAGGGCAAGGGCGGACAGGGTAGGGGACGCTCAGGCGGTCCTATCGCGGGGGGCGCAGGAGGTACCTGCGTGTGTCCAAAGTGCGGGAATCGTGAACCTCATGAACGCGGAGTGCCGTGTCTGCAGAAGCAGTGCACGAAGTGCGGTACAGCGATGACAAGAGAATAAGGAGAATGTTATGGAAAAAATTGCCGTAAGCTGTGAGGAGCCTGCTTTGGATTCCCGGGTTGAATCCCGGTTTGGGCGTGCAGCGGGATTTTTAATCGTAGATCCGGAGACTCTCGAGTTCACCTATGTTGATAACGGATCGTCTCAGGCGATGTCCCAGGGCGCCGGTATTCAGGCGGCTGAAAATATTTTCCGGTCCGGCGCCAAAATAGTGCTGACGGGATATGTCGGTCCAAAAGCATTTCAGTCACTTTCCGCAGCCGGGATTCAAATCGGCCAGAACCTCGAAAATATGACGGTGCGGCAGGCAATCGAAAAATTTAAAGCCGGTGAAGTCGATATCGCCAAATCTCCTAACAGAATGGGGCACGGCGCATGAAAGTGGCAGTGGCAAGCGGAAAGGGCGGAACAGGCAAAACTTTGGTATCAGCATCACTGGTTTCTGCATGGCAGTCATCGGTGATTGCGATGGACCTTGACGTGGAAGAACCTAATCTTCACCTATTTCTAAACCCTAAGATTACGGGAAATCGAACGGCAAATATGGAAATTCCGGTTGCCGATGAATCCCGCTGCAGTCAGTGCGGAAAATGTGCTGAGTTGTGCCAGTTTAAAGCAATAAGCCTTATGGGTAAAATTATTCTGACATACCCGGAAATGTGCCACGGGTGCGGCGGTTGTCTTGCTATATGTCCGGAAGGGGCACTTTCCTCCGGTTCCAGGGAACTGGGAGAGATCCTCTGGGGGCATACGGATTATGGAAAGTTTCTGATGGGCAGGCTCAGGGTGGGAGAGGCCATGAGCCCTCCTCTCATGAGGGCGGTAAAGATCAGGCTTGCTGAAATGACCGGTTCAGCCGGAACGGATGTCATTATTGACGCGCCTCCCGGTGTCTCCTGTCCGGCAGTCAATGCGGTAATGGACAGCGATGTAATACTGCTGGTTTCCGAGCCGACACCGTTCGGCCTTTACGACATGAAACTGGCTCATGAGGCTTTTTCCCGGCTGAACAAACCTATGGCTGCAATCATCAACCGTGCCGGTCTGGGTACCTCCGAAATGGCTGACTATTGCATCTCTTCCGGTTTGGAAATTCTGGCTGTAATTCCTTATGACCGCCGTATTGCAGAGGCATATGCCGCCGGACATATTATTGCAGATGTTGATCCCGATTTCCGGGAATCGTTTATGGTGCTGGCTGAAAAGATTAAGGCAATTTTGGCCGCGGCAGAAAAACGGGAGGTGCGGAATGGTTGAAATCGTCGTTCTGAGCGGCAAGGGAGGAACCGGTAAAACATCCC
>CAZOEH010000345.1:0-3722 GCA_964578785.1 uncultured Desulfonema sp.
AGGGACGGCAGGCACTGGCAGGGAATGCAAACGCCGCCAAGGCTCTCGGTTTAAAATTCGGCGCTCAGTATGTTGTTGTCGGAAAGGCGGTTGCCCAGGATGCAGGAGAAGCCTATCCCGGTTCAGGGTTAAAATCGATACAGGCAAGCCTCCAGTTAAAGGTTATCCAGACACAGACAGGACTTGTTTTGGGTTCCGTTATAAAGAACGGCGTTTCAGCCCATATGAGTCCTCTTACCGGAGCCACAAATGCCATACAGATGTCTGTCCAAAAGGCCGTGGATGAATATCTGGTGGACGCAATAACAAATTCTTTCCAGGGTTTCCTCAATAATGGTTCTCCTCTTAAGCTTCATATAACCGGCGTAAACTCTTTCCAGGAATCCAAAATGGTTATCACGAGTATTGAAAAGATGGAAAAAGTTGCGAGCAGTAAAAAAGAAGGGTGGAATAAAACCGGAGGTGTTCTTGTGCTGGATCTGTTGTATAAAGGTACAAGCGAAGAGCTTGCGGAAGTGCTCGACGGGAAAAAAATCGGCAACGGTAAGCTTGAAGTTATTGATGTGGCTCCTGAAAGACTGGACTGCAAATTAAAGTAAAAATCTGATTGAATAAAGGTAAAAGGGGGTATTATTTTATGCCCCCTTTTGTATTTTATGACAGGCGTTACAGAAGTTTATAGGGTGAGCTTTCAGGGATCTAAAATCCTGATGCTCCGGATCGCGTCGGCATGAATGGGAACAAACTCAGGAACATTTGCCGCATAACCGGGGTCGTTGAAACGTGAGAGAAGAACGGGCGGTGAATCTTTCCCTTCCTCATCCACATGGGTAAGAAAAATTTCTGTGTAGGGCCCGTTCACTTTAGAACTGAACAAAAGCCATCGTCCGTTTGATGACCAGCTGTGCCAGGAATTAAATAATTTTCGGTTACACCGCATCCGTCTTGCCTCTCCTCCCCGGGCGGGAATAATCCAGAGTTCGCTGTCCGGCTGGAGCATTATCCCCGAACGGCTCCGGGTGTAAACGACCCAGTTTCCATCAGGAGAATACCTGGGGAAATAATTGCTCATGCCGTTTTCCGACGCTCCTTTCAGCGGCTCGGCGGTCCCGCCTTCACCCTTATTGAATGGAATTTGGTAAAGATCAAACCGTATATTATACAGGTTGTTCAACTGGTGAATATTTCTATTCTCAAATACCGTTGTGACGTTCCGGATGTTATCATGCACTTCATTTTTCGTTTTTGCCCGGCAGAAGAGAATATATTTATCGTCCGGACTCCAGGTCGGATTTGCCTGGACATAGCTGTAATCGCTGGCGCCAGGAAGGAGTTGTATCGATCCGCTGCGTGAGTCATATATGGCGATAACGCCGAAAGTTGGGAAAAAAAGCTGCGAATATTCGATGTCGTTCATCACAGCAGCGTAAGAAATCTCGTTCACAGACGCTGCGGCATATCGGCCCGTTGGAGACATTCGGCCAAAAAGTCCCCGTGTAGGAGGAATGATGCCTCTCCTCGGAAAATCGCTCCAGGCAAAAAAATCCTCTTTACCAAGAATAATTTCTTTCCGGACTGATGTAATAAACTGGGCACCGTTATCGTCTTTATAATTATATTCCATGCTTAACCATTTCCCGTCGGAAGAAAATACATGGCAGCTTGCACAGACGGATATACCCTCCATGACGGTAGCCGGTTTTCCGTAAGAGGAAATGTCGCCTAATCTCCATCGGGTTTTTTCGAAGCTCTTGCTTGCAACAGCAAAAGGAAGGGTAATCTGACGGAAGAAAACGGAATCGGCCACAGGATCCAAGGATGTCCCTATTGTAACGGCGTTTTCAGACAAAACTATTCCCGATTCCCTGTCAGGAAGGCTGCAAACGGAAAGAATCGCCATCTTTTCCTTTGAATTATCTTTTATGATCTCCCATGTTTTCTTTCCGGGCATACATGACCTCTTATTTGTTAGGATAAAGAGGGGTTTTCGCCCGTTTTCAAATTTAAATGAAATGAGCCAGAACCGGGATCGGGGATCTTCATCGGTCCATGTGACCGTCGGAGAAGCAATTTCCGGGGGGAAGAGAGATCCGTCGTAAGGATTGGTGATCAGCAGTGTTCCTCCGGAAGCGGGGTTCGTTTTCCGGGTTGATTCCACGCGTGAGACGAGAGTTTCCAGTTCATAAAAAAAAGGCCCCGCTGTTTTTTCACCGCTGTCCCATAAAGCAACTTTCCGGAAAGAACATTGGAGGAGAAAACACATTGAAAAAAAGAGAAATGAAGTAAATAAAACTTTTTTATATAAAGTTTTATTTTTCATCATGTCGGATTCCTGTTCCTTATTTTCAAGTGTTACAGGGTAACTCTCTCGCCGATTACAATGCTTTTGCCGTCCTGTTTGATATACGCCGCGGCTGTAACCGGATCATGTTCGAAAAAGAGAATCCAGTTTTCCTTCAACGCCCTTGAAAGAATTTCACTTTTCTCATTCATAATGGTTAAAGGATGATTGTCATAAGCCATGCGCCACAAAAGAGGAATGTGGGCGGATGTCGGGATGAGATCAGCGCAGAAAAAGAGGGAAGCTACTTCCCCCTTAACAAGGGGATGTTGCTGGCCTTTTGTATGGCCGTCTGTGACGAGGATTTCGATGCCGCTGAACAGCTCGCAGGGGCCATCAAGCAAATTCAAAACACCCGATTCTTTCAGAGGCATGAAATCATCTCCCGTAAAACTCGCCGCTTCACCCGGTCCCGGATTGACTGCAGCTTCGAACTGCGATTTCTGAATATAATATTTTGCGTCAGGAAACGCCGGAACCGTCTTTTTCTCTTTTATTGCCGTGGAACCGCCGGCATGATCAAAGTGAAGATGGGTGATGATTACATCGGTTATGTCGTTTATTGTCAGTCCGTATTTAACGAGGCTGATACCGGCATACATCGAACGGTCATCAATTCCATATATTTTTTTCATCTTTGGGGACAACTTGTTTCCCGAGCCGGAATCGACAAGGATATTTCTTCCGTTTCCCCGGATAAGGAGGGATCTTGCTTTCATCGGGATAAGATTATTATTGTCAGCAGTTATTTTCTTTTCCCACAGCATTTTCGGAACAACGCCGAACATAGCGCCGCCATCAAGAAGAAAGTCGCCGAGTTCTATGGCGGCGCACTCATAGTCTCCGAATTTCATTAGTACCTCCAAACAGAATCCGGAAAGATTCTTTACGAAACGTCAACATCTTCCCTGTACCCGCATCCCTCTGTCATACAGTAATTGTAAGTGCCGCTTTTCTTGGTGGTTTTTTCAAGAAGAAACTTTGCGCCGCACGACGGGCATTCCTTTGCAACGGGTTTATCCCAGGTTGCGAATTTACACTCAGGGAACCGGCTGCAACCGAAGAAAATTTTTCCTCTTTTCGATTTTTTTTCAAATATCTCTCCGGAGCAGTTCTTTTCGGGGCATTTGATTCCAGTAGTCTGCGTCCGGCCGTTTGAATTTGACGACAGGGTATTCCTGCATTCAGGATATCCTGAGCAGGCAAAAAAATCCCCGTACTTTCCATGTTTTAAAACCATCGGTTTTCCGCATTTCTCGCAAACCAGGTCGGTAGCTTCATTTGAGGTTGGTGAGACCGGCAGGATCATGCCCTTTTCATCTCTCTGGTAATCCCTTGAATAGGAACATTCCGGGTAACCGCTGCAGGCAAGAAAATGACC
>CAZOEH010000346.1:0-3360 GCA_964578785.1 uncultured Desulfonema sp.
GTCGGGGCGTGGCGCAGCCTGGTAGCGCACTTGAATGGGGTTCAAGGGGTCGGAGGTTCAAATCCTCTCGCCCCGACCAGAAAAATGTATATTTTATTTCTATTTATTCCCCCCAGCTATTATTTCTCTTTTTATTTTTCACATCGTAGCACAGCAACATCTTTTGTCAACATAACCAATAGTTGCTTAAAACAAATTGCCTGATTTTATCATTTATTGTATAGCACTGGAAATGAAAAATCTTATTACCCTTCGCCTGAAAATATATCTGATTTTATCTGCCCTGGTTATTATTACACTAATAGGCGGAATTTCAATGGTCTGGTATACTTTCAGGATGGAGGGCGTATTAAATCTTCTTATTGAAAAAGATGTTGCAGCCTTTCAGGCCGCTGAATCTCTCGAAGCCGCACTTGTCAACCAGAAAGGATTTGTGACCTATTATTTCCTTGATAATGACCCTGACTGGCTGAGGCAGCTGGGAGAATTCAGACAGATATTCAGGGAAAGACTTGCCGAGGCCAAGCTATTATCCTCAGATGAAGCGCAAAAGGAAATCATAACCGACATTGACTATGAATACGGCAGTTATGTCAAATTAAAGGACCGCGTAATAGCTCATTATAAGAAGGGTGAACGCGAAAAAGGCGCAAGACTTCACAGGGAAGTTCGCAAACGCTTTTTCAGAATTCTTGCCCTGTGCGACGAATATAAAAATATCCACAGAAACAGAATGACTCTTGCTAAAGAAGAAAGTCATAACGAGGCTGTTAATTTAAGGTTTTTTTCCATTACTGCTCTTCTGGTGGTTTCGTTCCTCGTCATACTGATGGTTTTTGTTCTGGTTAACAGCATCCTAAGGCCTATTTACCGTTTGGCTATTGAAGCCGGGAGGGAAGGAAAATCAGGCAACACGGAAGATTCCGGTGATTCAAAAGATGAAATTACTACACTGGCTGAAAGCGTAAGAGTATTACTATATGACATCGATCAAACCCATTTTGAACTTGAAAAAAGCCGCGAACATCTTCAGCAGGCAGAGAAGATGGCGCTCGTCGGGAAGCTTGCCGCGGGAATGGCACACAGCATTAGAAACCCGTTCACATCTATAAAGATGCGCCTTTTTTCGCTCAGCCGGTCTCAAAACCTTACAGAAACCCAGAAAGATGATATTAAGGTAATATCGGACGAGATACGTCATATCGATACCATCGTACAGAATTTCCTCGAGTTTTCCAGGCCGCCCAGGCTGAAAATGCAGAAAATCAGCCCGTCGGTTGTCGTAGATCTGGCTATTCAGCTTCTCGAACATCGCCTGAAGTCATATGATGTTACCGTTCATCTTATCCGGGAAAAACCTCTTACTGAAATAGACGCCGACCCCGAACAATTAAAGGAGGTTCTCGTCAATCTGATGGTAAATTCCTGCGAAGCAATGGTAAGAGGCGGAATTATAACGATCAGTGAAAGCGAAGATAATGATTCACCGATTGGGAAAGCAGTAGTTTTAAGGTTAGGCGACAACGGCCCCGGAATTCCGGAATCAGTTATCAGCAAGGTTATGGAACCTTTTTTCACTACCAAAGAAGAAGGTACGGGGCTTGGGCTCAGCATAGTTGCAAGAATCATTGAAGAGCACCGGGGACGTATTGATATCAAATCAAAGGAAGGAGAAGGCACAATCTTCAAAATAACCCTTCCTGCGAAAGACAAAAACAGGGGAAGGTAATCTTGAACTCAATTCTTATCATAGACGATGATGATCAGCTTCGCAACAGCTTCAAAAAACTTCTATCTGAAGAAGGTTATATGGTAGTTGGCGCTCCGTCCGGTGAAGCAGGGCTCAATATTATAAAAAAGGAAGTCCCTGACCTTGTTGTTCTTGATATGCGACTTCCGGGCATGAACGGGCTTGAAACATTCCGTGCAATCCATAAAATTGAACCTAAGCTCCCTGTAATAATAATGACGGCTTACGGCACAACTGAGACAGCCATCGAAGCGACAAAGCTCGGGGCATTTGATTACATACTCAAACCCTTTGACATTCCGGATATGCTCTCGCTTGTAAAACAGGCTGTACGCGCAAGTCGTTTTATGCGAACACCCGTTGAGATGGACTCAATTCCTGACAAGGCATCGAGGGATGCAATCATCGGCAGAAGCATAAAGATGCAGGATGTTTACAAGGCGATCGGGAGAGTTTCCCAGACTGATGCGACGGTTCTGATACGCGGTGAATCAGGGACCGGTAAAGAACTGGTTGTAAGAGCAATCTATCAGCACAGCCTGAGGGCGGACAAACCTTTTCTTGTCATAAACTGTGTTGCAATTCCTGAAACTCTTCTCGAAAGTGAGCTCTTCGGTTATGAAAAAGGCGCATTTACGGGCGCAGCCCACCGCAGAGTAGGAAAAATTGAGCAGGCTCACGGAGGGACTGTCTTCCTGGATGAAATCGGAGACATGCCGTTAAATCTTCAGGCAAAAATATTGCGGCTTTTGCAGGAAAAAAGCATAGAACGCCTTGGCGGACGTGAAAAAATAATGACTGATGTACGGATAATAGCAGCCACAAACAGAGATCTTGAAGAAGCAATATCCTCCGGAAGATTCAGGGAAGATTTGTATTATCGTCTTAAGGTTGTAACCATCCGGCTTCCCCCCTTAAGAGAAAGAGAAAGCGATATACCGGTTTTAACAGATTATCTCCTCTCAAAATTTTCCGATGAAAAGGGGATTAAGAACCCCGGAATAGCAGAAGATGCAAAAATCGTGTTATCAAGACATTCATGGCCGGGTAATGTGAGGGAGCTTGCCAATACGATCCAGAAAGCTCTTATATTCAATCGCGGAGCGCCTCTCTCATCAGACGATATTGCAAATGCCATCAGCGAAAAAGAATATGAAGGCGCTTCAAATTCCGAAAACGGCAATCTGGCTCTCCTGCAATGGTTGAGAAAAGAACTGACAACCCGTACGGATGAAAATCTTTTTGATTCCATCATGGATAATATTGCATGCATGTTAATCAGCGAAGCTTTGAATATATGCGAGGGAAATCGTTCAAAGGCCGCTAAACTCCTCGGCCTTTCCCGTCCTACACTTCATTCGAAGATCGAAAAATACCACCTGAAATTTGAGACACTTGTTAAAGAAGATAACATGTAGAGGAATAGTATCGATTTTTACACAATGTAAAAATTACCGACAAAACCTGTAATGCCTTCCTTTGCGCACGATAACCGTCTGATATTTCTTTATTGTTAAATATCAGATGGTTATTAACCATTAATGGATTTATATTCTACCGGCATACTATTTGCTTTTCAGGTAGTCAGGCTTATACGGCCTGCCCCGAAT
>CAZOEH010000346.1:3370-3713 GCA_964578785.1 uncultured Desulfonema sp.
CTGCATCGGAAATAAGCAAAGGAGACGTCATGGCAACAAATTTCAGGATTTCTATTGACAGAGTCGGAGAAAATATTCAGATTAAACTTACCGGTGATTTTGACGGATCATCGGCGCTTCATCTCCTCTATTCAATTCAAGACTGTCTTAAGGTCTCTAAAAAAATATTTATCAACACCGATTTTATTGGAAACATCGAACCTTTTGGAGTCAATGTTTTCCGTTACAACGCAGGCGATATAGCCAGATATTCAAACCGCATCATATTATCAGGTGAAAAAGCCTTGTTCCTGATGAAATCATGGCCTGACAACATGCGGCCTGAATGTAAAATGAAAAAGGA
>CAZOEH010000347.1:0-3706 GCA_964578785.1 uncultured Desulfonema sp.
TCAAACTCAAACCCGTATCAACGGCTCTTTTTACCGTTTTCGCCTGCCGCCGATATGTATATTGCGGCAAGCACAAGTAATCCACCGGCTAGTTTCAGCATGGTAAACTTCTCACCAAAAATAATATATGCGAGAATCGAGCTTCCTACAGGTTCTCCCAGAAGCGCGACGGCTATAAGACCAGGCGAAAACCACTTCAACGCCCAGTTGAAGCACGTATGCCCTGTAAGCTGGCTTATGAGAGCAATCCCGAGCAAAGACGCCATGGTGCCTGAATCATAACCCGCAACCTGCAGTCCATAAACAACCACTCCGAACCAGAGGAAAACCGCTGAGCTTCCGTAGCAGACTGTTATATATGCAACAAGTGAGAGCCTGCGGCGTAAATTTCTTCCAAGCAGAAGGTAAAACGCTGCGCATATACCGCCTGAGAGAGCGAGCAAATCTCCGAATAATGCTTCACCTCCTGCCGCAAAATCTTCCGCTCCGATAACGGCTCCTCCGGCAACTCCTATAATTATTCCGGCAAGAGAAGAAGTCTTCAGACGTTCTCCCGTCATAAAAAAAGTAAAAAGTCCTACCCACAAAGGATTGGTATTTACCAGAACAACGCTGTTGGCTATTGAAGTATATCCCAGCGATGAGATCCAGAATACAAAATGCAAAGCAAGAAACAATCCGGATAATCCGGCAAGAGCTAAATCTTTTCCCGAAAGATTTATGATTTCGTCTCTTGCCTTCCACCACGCAACAGGCGCTATTATCAGTGTTGCAATACCTGTCCTGTATGCCGCGATAACAACAGGATGGGCATCGGCAAGACGGGCAAAAATCGCCCCTGTCGATACTGCTGCAATGCCGATCCCGAGAATCAGATAGCGCGGTGTATTGGTGTCGAACTGGGATCTATGCATAAAATTCACTTTGAGGTTGTCATGGTTAATGACAATTCTTCAGCCGGATATTACGCAAATCTAACCACCTGTGCCTTTTCCCGGCGAATTAGCCGAAAATGCGGATGGGTTTATCTCCCGGACATAATTTTTTATTCCTCTGACTATGGCCTCGCACAACATATCCTGGTAAGCGGGATTGTTAAGTCGCTCGCACTCTCTCTTGTTGCTTATAAATGACGTTTCAACGAGTATCGCAGGCATCTGAGCCCCCAAGAGAACATAGAAAGGCGCCTGCTTCACACCCTTGTTTTTTATCATATCGAATTTGCCGCCCAAATGCCCGCATATCGATTCCTGGACATGGCTTGCGAGGCGGCTTGACTCGTTGATCTTGGCGTTTTGCATAAGATCGTTTAATATCGTCTGAAGATCGCTGATGTTTTTTGTGGAAGTGGCATTCTCCCTGGCAGCCACCCGTATTGCTTCATCATCTGTGGCAAGGTTCAGAAAGTAAGTTTCAATTCCGTATGCGCTTTTGTTCCTGGACGCATTTGTGTGTATGGATATGAAGATATCCGAATTTTTCGTATTTGATATCGCCGTGCGCTCCTCAAGTGTAAGATATTTGTCACTTGTTCTTGTCATTATCACTTCGCAATTCAGATCTTCCCGTATTTTCTTTGCGAGTTTTTTCCCCAGTTTTAAAACAATATCTTTTTCATGGATGCCTTTTATATAACCCGGAGCACCGAAATCATCCCCTCCGTGTCCCATGTCGACCGTTATCTTCTTCACGCCCAGAGCAAACTGCTTTGCAAGACCGCCCGTCCCGATTTTTTTATCTTCGGCCTCTTCTTCAACCTCTTCCTTCACTTTTTCTTCACTGTTGCCCCATACGTCGATTACAATTCTGAACGGATTCTTCAGAGAAAATATTTTATAGGTTTTAAAAGATTTGATATCAACCGCAACCCTGACTGCTTCAGGCTCATACTGTCCTGCTCTTGCATCGCTGAGTAAATCGTCGTTTATGGGGATCACCTTCTTTATATTGTCGCCAAGCCTGCTTTTGGCCAGATCCACAAACAGGCGCTGCGGTTTATTAAGCGACGGGTCCTGCTTTAAAAGCCTGTGAATATATCCCGTTTCACCATCCGCATCGATGACAATTCTCGTATAATTCGGATTTGACCAGTATCTCAGGTCCGTAATGGTCACAACTCCCGGGCTTTTAGAAGCCGGGCTATCGGCTCCGCCCTTATCCCGGGCAATATCCGCGGTAATAATTTCTTTTATAGTATCTGCAGGTTCTGCAGGCGCCTTAACCTGCTCATTTTTCTCTTTCTCTTTTTTCGGAGCACGGGGCTTTTCGGGCTCCTCCTGTTTTACGGCAATCACTTCTATTTTTTTGCTTATTTCTTCTTTCGATACAATCTTCTTCTCCCCGTAAGTTAAATCATTTTGCCCCGGCGTTATCTTTGAAACGGCGGATCCGATAATGTTTTTAATTTCATCCGCGGCTCTGGATCTGTATTGGCTTCCCGGAAACTTTTTTATAATCCTTTCAAAATTATCAACAGCTTCATTTTTGTCCGCTGTTCTTTTTGACCGCCTGTAAAGTTCGATGTACAATTTGCCGGACATGTAAAGACTGGGGGCCGCCCATGCTCCGGAAGGATCATCCTTGTAAGCATACTCGTATTTTTTTATGCACTCAAGCCAGTACTGCCTGTATTTCTGCTTTGCGGTATTATTCCGCAGCGATTTGTATGCCGCTTCCGCCTCAAAATACCGCTCTTTTGAGTCACCCGCAAATAACCGGCCGGGCTGCAGCAGCAAAATAAGAAGAGCGGCTGCAATCAGGCAAATCAAGCATCTTGTCCGGCTTATCAGCCTGTCGGCATCCGCCCTTTCAAATTTCATATTTTCCCGATCTCTCAACTTATCTGGTCCTTCATCCTTTGAACTGAAACGGCAAGCGCTTTCCCGGCGCTCTTCTTTCAATTCTCTCCCGCTTTTCCGGCTTTTTCCTTAAGCTCATTAAGGCAGTTCAATGCATCCAGTGGGGTCATTTTCGATATATCAATATTTTTGAGTCTTTCAACAATAAAGTTTTCAGGCTTTGGAAACATGCTGATCTGCGAATGACCCTTTTTCGATCCATCGCTGTTTTCAGCAAACAACGGAGTACCGTTTATTCCATGCTCGTTTTCTATTTTATAAAGAATTTTTTTGGCGCGGGCGATGATCTTTTCGGGTATCCCTGCAAGCCTCGCAACCTGTATGCCGTAACTCCGGTTTGTTCCTCCCGCGGCAAGCTTTCGTAAAAATATTATTTCATCATTCCATTCTTTTACAAGAATATTAAAGTTTTTAACACGCGGCTTTGCTGAAGAAAGCGCTATAAGCTCATGATAATGAGTGGCAAAGAGGGTTTTGACCCCTTTCCCGTTCAGGTCGTGCAGATATTCGGCAACCGCCCACGCAATACTCAAACCGTCGAAGGTGCTTGTGCCTCTCCCGATTTCATCCATTATAACGAGGCTCCCTGCCCTGGAATTGTTAAGAATATTGGCCGTCTCCTGCATCTCAACCATGAAAGTGCTTTGCCCTGCGGAGAGATTGTCAAGTGCTCCCACCCTTGTATAAATTCTGTCTGTAATATTTATAGAGGCTTTAGCTGCGGGAACAAAAGAGCCTATATGCGCCATAAGCACGATCAGGGCGACCTGGCGAAGAACAGTCGATTTACCGGCCATGTTAGGGCCTGTTATTATCAGTATCTGGTTCTCTTCATCATCCATCCTTAT
>CAZOEH010000348.1:0-3701 GCA_964578785.1 uncultured Desulfonema sp.
TTGGATGATCTTGAGTTTATTCATGCCATGATGAAAAAAGCTATAAAGGATGGCAGCGGCGCTTCAATTCAGCTTCAATTCAGCTTCAATTCATACTTGCGTTTGCTGGAATTACCTTGTAAAATGAAACAAATAGGGAGGGAATATAATGACTATAGCCACCCAATACGCGATTCTGTCTAAAGATAAAAAAACTATTATTTTACCTGATGATGTCCTGAATTGGGTAAAAGATGCGGATAGATTTGTTGTAGTTATGGAAAATGAAGGGCTTATCTTAAAAAAAGCACATTCTCGAAGAACCCTGGAAGAACTGGTTACAAAAGAAAAAGCGCCTTTGTCTGAAAATAAACTAAACGCGCTGATTCATGAGACCCGGAAATGAAACTTAGGGCTGTGATGGACACAAATGTCCTGATCTCCGGCGTACTGTGGCGAGGCATACCGTTTGAGCTGATGAGCTGGGCAGAGAAAAACAGCCTGGTAATTTATACAAGTCTGGAAATTTTGGCTGAAGTACACCGTGTTCTGCATTATTCCAAATTTCAAAAATATATTGAGAGTGAGGTATCTCCGCCTGGGGAGCTTTTTGAAAAAATTGCGTCATTATGCACCATTATTCATCCGGATCAGGAAGTGAAGGACGTATGTTCCGATGAAGATGACGATAAGTTTCTCTCATGCGCCCTGGCCGCTAATGTTGAGATTCTGATTTCCGGTGACAAACATCTCCTGGATTTAAAACAATACAAATCTGTTCGCATTTTAACTGCCAGGGAGTTCTATCGGGAGAACACCATGGAAGTTGCATGAGTATGAATACAACGCATCTTTCTTCCACTCCAATGTCCCCTTGTCCTGCGCCACTTGCAAAACTTCAGTTTGCTAAAATATTAAGGCTCATCCGTGTGATTAATGATAAGTAACACAGCCAAAAGATATGTTTTTCTGGACAGGGATGGAGTTATAAATAAAAACTCCCCGGATTATGTGAAGAGCTGGTCCGAGTTTGAGTTTCTTCCGGGAAGCCTGGACGCGATAAGACTTTTGACTGAAAAAAATTATCAGGTGTGATCATTACAAACCAGTCGATAATAAACCGCAAAATGGCAAGGTAAAGGCGACGATATGAAATTCACCGAAGAGAAACTCGAACAAGCAGTTCCGAGTCGGGGCCACCCAAAGGCTTGTCGTAGTTTTATTAAAATAAAGAAGTGTGATAAATAGAAAACATGTTTTCAATTCCCCGTATTTTATAATGTTCGGCTGCAGGAAAAGAAAATGAGAAAAATAGAAGAAAATTACCAACGTATAAAAGATGATAAAAGGTTGTTTGATATACGCTTCTGGCAATCCCAGGGCGATGTTGCCATTTTTGAGGCAGTAGCGGAGATGATAAATGATTATTTTTTAATTCGAGGGAAAAATGCTGACGAGTCCCGACTTCAGAGAACTATTGAATCTTTTCGAAAAGCATAAGATTCGCTATCTTATTGTGGGCGCCTATGCAGTCATGAAATACAGCGAGCCACGATTCACGAAGGATCTGGATCTATGGATAGCGACTGACCCAGAGAATGCAAATTCGGTATATGTGGCGTTGAAGGAATTTGGTGCTCCACTGGCAAATCTTACTTCTGATGATTTCGCACACAAAGACTATTTTTATCAGATGGGACGGTCGCCTTTGCGGGTTGATATTATGATGTCGATTCCAGGAATCGAGTTCGATGAGGCGTGGGGAAAACGTGAAACTGTTGAACTGGATGATCTTAAAATATTTTTTATTTCACGGTCAGATCTTATCAGAGCAAAAGAAGCAAGTGCAAGACCGCAGGATAAAATTGATGCTGATAAACTTAAGGAAGCAGAACAATATGAAATGACCCAAAAATATGTTTTCCTGGACAGGGATGGAGTCATAAACAAAGACACCCCGGATTATGTGAAGAGCTGGTCCGAGTTTGAGTTTCTGCCGGGAAGCATAGATGCGATAAGACTTTTGACTGAAAAAAATTATCAGATTGTGGTCATTACGAATCAGTCGATAATCAACCGCGAAATGACTACTTTGGATGATCTTGAGTTTATGCATTCCATGATGAAAAAAGCCGTCAGGGAAGCTGGCGGCGAAATAAAAGACATATTTTTCTGTCCGCACAGACCTGAAGACGGCTGCTCATGCAGGAAACCGGAGCCTGGACTTATTCTGCAGGCAAGTAATAAGTACGGAATTGATATAAGTAATTCCGTCATGGTCGGAGACAGCGCGAAGGATATCGGGTGTGCCAAAAGGGCCGGATGCAGATACGCTGTACTGGTCAGATCCGGAAATTTCAAGCAGGCAACCGCGGAACTGGAACAAAAAAAAATTTATCCCGATCATATCGCAAACGATCTTTATGAAGCTGCCGTTTGGATAATCGCCGATGTGGATCGTCAATGATAGATGCTGATCCCTTTGCCACGATTATCGAAGGCCACCTCGATCATGTCACGTATTTCAATGAGGAAACCCACTATACGATCGCTAAAATTAAAACTCCGGGAGTAGAAAACCCTGTCACTGTTGTCGGTTTCATGGCGGCTATCAGCCCGGGGGAATCCCTGAAAATAAGCGGAAGCTGGGAGACCCATCCGAGATACGGTCAGCAGCTCAGGATAAAAGCATACGAGGTGACTCTTCCCGGGACTGTCGGAGGAATAAAAAAATACCTTGAATCAGGGATTATAAAAGGGATAGGTCCTTCGATAGCCGGCAGACTGGTCGGCCGATTCGGAGAAAGGACGCTTGAAGTAATAGAAAAAACCCCTGAAAGGCTGTTTGAGGTTCCGGGAATAGGAAAAGCAAAAGCGGCGTCTATAGAGAATGCCTGGAAAAGTCATCATTCCGTAAGAAATCTTATGCAATTTCTTCAGGAGATGGGGGTTAAAACCTCTTATTGCGGAAAGATATTGAAAATCTATGGCGATAACGCCCTTGATATTCTGAGGCAGGATCCTTATCGCATCGCTGATGATATCCCGGGGGCCGGCTTTTATATTGCCGATGCAATTGCGGGAAAGCTCGGCTTTTTGCAGGATAAGCCTGAAAGGGTCAGGGCGTGCATTCTCCACCTGCTGGAGCAGGGAGCAAATGACGGGCATGTCTTTTTATATGGAAACAGGCTGATAGAAAAATGCAGGGATGCTTTTCAGATTGAATATGACGCGGCAACAGACGGGATTGACTATTTGTCCGGATCGGGTGAAATATTTGTCGAAAAGAATTCCGGGCAGATTGAAACTGATGCTGTCTATTTAAAGGAATTATATCAGGCTGAAACAGGTCTGGCACAGAGGATTACAGCGTATCTTTCAATCCCGGTCGCTCCTTTTAAAACAGGTCCCGGAGATATAGCCGAAAAGGTTCAGAAAAAACTCGCCATTAAACTCTCCGGGGAGCAGCTCGGTGTTCTTGAAGGAGTATTTTCACACCGCATAGCAGTAATCACGGGAGGACCCGGGACAGGCA
Source organism: uncultured Desulfonema sp. (assembly GCA_964578785.1). Lineage (GTDB taxonomy): Bacteria > Desulfobacterota > Desulfobacteria > Desulfobacterales > RPRI01 > RPRI01. The sequence continues at coordinate 3,515 of CAZOEH010000348.1, forward strand.
AAACAACTCTTATAAGATCTGTTGCCGCGATCTTTGATTCTATCGGGAAAACGATCGAGCTTGCAGCTCCCACAGGCAGGGCCGCAAGACGCCTTGCGGAGGTGACGGGACGAAAATCTCAGACCATCCACCGGCTACTCGGATATAACGCGATTGACGGCTGTTTCGATAAAAACCGGGACAACCC
>CAZOEH010000349.1:0-3695 GCA_964578785.1 uncultured Desulfonema sp.
TATATGTTTGTTGTATGTTACAGTTTAAGGTTTAATATGATTTGTTTCAGCGGTTTCTGTGAATTTATTAACCACAGCTTGACGGAGTATCCATGAGTACACCAGATGATAAAACCAAAGGAGTTTCTGCAGACACGGGCGGCGATAAGGCCGCAGCTTCGCTTAAAGGAGTCGATGAAAAAGAGCATGGAGAAGATTCCTCCGGGTTCGTTATCCTGTTCTTCATCATCGGATTTGTCGCAAGTCTTTTAATAGGATGGGTTGTTTTTCCGAAGCTTCTTTACTCCCAGAAACGGCAACCGGTCGATTTTAACCACGCTCTTCATGTTGAAACGGTTGATAACGGATGTGAAAGCTGCCACATTTTCCGTGAAGACGGAACTTATGCCGGGGTGCCCAAGCTTGCGCAATGCGCCGACTGCCACCAGGAAGTTCAGGGAGAAAGTCCGGATGAGAAGATTTTTGTCGAGGAGTATGTCGCAAAAGAGAAGGAGGTTCCCTGGCTTATCTATTCAAAACAGCCGGACTGTGTTTTCTTCTCCCATACCGTTCATGTCAAACTGGCGGGAATGGATTGCGTGACATGCCACGGACCGATCGGTGAATCAACCAGCCTGAAGCCGTATGAAGAAAACAGGCTTACCGGTTACAGCCGCGACATCTGGGGAAATAGTATGACGGGAATTAAGAAAAATTCGTGGGACAGGATGAAGATGGATGATTGTGCCGAATGCCACGAAAAGGAGACCGGCAGAATAACAAGCGTTCAAACCGATAAAGATGCGTGCTTTGTATGCCATAAATAAATGTAACCTTTCAGGTTTAAAGTTCAACGGTTCAGGGTTAGAGAAGAATTATGAAAACCCCAAAGCAGCTGACAGTGAACCGTGAACCTGACAAACCGAGTAGTTACAGTTTTTCAGATTTAAGCCGATTAAATATAACCGTAACAATAAAATGCCGTTACCCGGCATAAGGAGCCGTAACGAAATAGTCAAAGATGCAATGGTTATTTCGTAACGGCTCCTAAGGGGAAGAATCAATGAAAATAGACAGAAGATGTTTTTTGTCACTTGGAATTGGTGGAGCAGCCGGCTTAGCCCTTTCGCCAATACCCTGGAAGCTGGCGGATGACAGTGCAATATGGTCGCAAATGTGGCCATGGACTCCTGTTCCGGCAGATGGTGAGGCAACTTATGTAAAATCTGCATGCACGCTTTGTCCGGGCGGCTGCGGAATATCTGTCCGCAAGATCGATAACAGGGCCGTCAAGATAGAGGGAATGGAAGGGCACCCCGTGAATGACGGTGGTGTTTGCCTCCTCGGCCTCTCCGGATTACAGCTCCTTTACGGACCGACCCGTGTAAAGACTCCTTTAAAAAGAGCCGGTGAAAGAGGAGAAGGCAAATGGATCAGGATAACATGGGAAGAAGCAATCTCTGAAGTTGCAAAGAAGCTCGGAGAGTTGAGAGAAAACGGCGAATCGAGTTCGGTTGCATGCATATCCGGTACCGACAAGGGCAGTGTTCCGGCGCTATTTAAAAGATTTCTTTCGGTATACGGTTCTCCCAATTTTATGCGTATGCCTTCCGTTCTGGATTCTTATGAACTCGCCCTTTCCCTGTCGCTAGGGCTTTCCGCACAGCAGGGTTTTGACCTTGAAAAAGCCGATTTTATATTAAGCTTCGGAAGTGGTATTATTGAAGGATGGGGTTCTCCCGTACGCATGATAAGGGCCAAAAGCTCATGGCTGCAATCTGGCGGTATGACGGTCCAGGTTGAACCGCGTCTGTCGAATACTGCCGCCAAGTCCGATAAATGGATTCCGATAAACCCGGGAACCGAATACGCTCTTGCCCTTGGACTTGCCGGAGTGATTATAACAAAATCGCTGTACAGAAGTGATTTTGTCAATGGAAGCACTTCCGGTTTCGATAAATTTGCCGGATTTGTCATGTCCGCCTACACGCCGGATGCGGTTGAAAAGATAACGGGTGTAAAGAAAGAGGTCATCGAGACGCTGGCTGCGGATTTTGCCAAGGCTGCAAAACCTGTTGCAATCTGCGGAAGAGGGCAGGGGAAAGCTCAGGGCTCTCTGGGCGAATTGATGGCGGTCCAGGCATTGAATGCGCTCGTCGGAAATATAAACAGGGAAGGCGGACTTTTTGCTTTTCCCAATCCCGGGTACATGGCATGGCCCGATTATGTCGCCGACGATATTTCTGCGGCAGGGATAAAAAAGGAAAGAATAGACGGCGCCGGCAGCGGGAATTACGGATATGCAAAAAACCTTACCAACCGTTTTGCAGAAACGGTTAAATCCGGAAAAGCCGCGGTCAACCTGCTTTTTGTTTTAGAGTCTAATCCGCTCTATTCATTGCCCGATACAAACACCGTGAAGGAAGCTTTTAAAAAGATTCCTTTTATCGTAAGTTTCTCATCATTCATGGATGAAACGGCGGTAAATTCCGACCTTATTTTGCCGAATCATGTTTATCTCGAACGTTATGAAGATGTTTATGCCGCCGCAGGACTGTCAAAGCCGGTCGTCAGCCTGTCAAGGCCGGTTGTCAGCCCGCAGTTCAACACGAAACACGCAGGTGATGTTCTCCTTCTGATCGCGAAAGAAATGGATTCGCCTGTTGCGGATTCCTTTCCGTGGGAGAGCTACAGCGCATGCCTTGAAGAGATTCTCGGCGATAAATGGGACATACTGGTGAAGGAAGGATTCTGGACTGATGCGGCATCTTCAGCTTCTGCCGTGAAGGCCTCTTCAGGGAAATTTGTGTTCGCAGGCGGATTTATAGATCTTGCCGCAGTCTTTGCTCCCGTAAATGCGGAAGGAGATTCTAAGACATATCCGCTTCTTCTTATCCCGTTTGATTCGATGAGAATTGCAAGCGGTTATATCGGCGATCCGCCCTTTGCCATAAAAACCGTTGAAGATACCGTTTTAAAAGGGAAGGATGCCCTTGTGGAAATTAATCCTGCGACGGCAAAGGCAGGAGGATTTTCGGAAGGGAGTTACGCAGTTCTGAAAACCCCTAAGGGAAGCGCAAGAGTCAAGGTCCATCTGTTTGACGGGATCATGCCCGGTCTTGTGGCCATGCCGAGAGGTCTCGGCCATACCGCGTATGACAATTATCTTGCAGGCAAGGGAATAAATGTCAATGAACTTATCGGAACGGTGGAAGATCCTGCCTCCGGTCTTGATGCGGCCTGGGGAATCAGGGCCAATCTGATCAAAGCCTAATTTAGAGCATGAGGTTCTGATGAAAGAAGAACAAAGTAAAGAAAATGTCAAAAAGTTTGGAATGGTCATTGATCTGGACAAGTGCACCGGTTGCGGGGCCTGTATGGTTGCCTGTATGGCCGAAAACAATGTGCCTTTCAAGGAAGATGAGTCGAATAAGCGTGACAGCATAACATGGCTCAGGGTTTATAAGCTGACAAACGGCAAACCTTTCCCGGATGCCGATATCTGCTATCTTCCCAGGCCCTGCCAGCACTGCGGAGGAAAAGGCGAACACGGCCATTCCCCCTGCGTCTCAGTTTGCCCTGCTACCGCGACCGACTACAGCAAGGAGACCGGTATCGTCAGCCAGATATACACACGATGTTTCGGATGCAGGTATTGCATGGCTGCATGCCCTTATCATGCCCGGTATTTCAACTGGTGGGATCCGGTCTGGCCG
>CAZOEH010000350.1:0-3475 GCA_964578785.1 uncultured Desulfonema sp.
CTCGCATTATCTTCTCACCGTGACAGGGGCTTGCCTTTAAACACTTTTCTTGTCTGCATGGATAAGGCCGTAAAATTCAGTCCTGTCGAAAATAGCGGTGACAATCTTGCCGCGCTTCTTGATCTCTACCGGGAAGGTCTTTCGCGCCCACTTCATTTTTTCCCGGAGTTGTCGCGCGAATATGCCGAACAGACGCATAAGAAGGGAAAAGGGGAAAATGAGGCCATCAGGGTTGTCGTAAAAAAGTGGCAGGGGAGTGATTATGCGAAGGGCGTATCTGAAGATCCGTATTATGATTTGTGTTTCAGGAACATCGGTACTGCGGGAATATTCGATGATTCATTTATAAAGAACTCGGAAGCGGTCTTTATTCCCCTGCTGGATCATCTGCAGGAAATAATTTCGTAAAAATATCAGGGGGTGCTCCATGAAAACAGACGATCCGGAGAAGATGAAGGAAGTAAAGCTGCCGAAGGTCAATATGAACGCGCTGGTTACGGGAGCTACCGGTTTCATAGGCTCGCACCTCGTGAAGGAGGTTTACTCGAAACAATAGAGAGCGCCGCAGCAACAGGCGCTGGAATCCGGAAAGCCGGCCTGCGTCAACGTGATGACCGATCCGAATGCGATGAGTCCGGCTTCGGTGATCTTCTACCAGGCGCTTAAGATGGAGTAAATTGGAAAACACTGCCGTCATCAATATGATTTTAATTGAAACGAAGATGCAGATATGAACTTTTTGGACATGCGGACCATTATTTTCAGCTATGTGATCACAGACATCGTCTGCGTGTGGTTTGTCGTGCTGCTGTGGTGGCACAACCGGAACCGTTTCGAGGGAACGACATTCTGGGCGGTTGATTTTGTTTTCTAGGCGGTAGCACTCATCCTGATTGTTCTTCGTGGCGTCATCCCGGATTGGATCTCCATGGTTCTTTCCAATACTCTGGTCATATCCGGAGCGCTCCTGGGCTTCATGGGGCTGGAACGTTTCACGGGGAAAAAGGGTCCGCAGATTCACAACTACCTGCTGGTGATCCTTTTTATCTTCATCCAAAGCTATTTCGCTTTGATCCAGCCCAGCCTTGCATTGAGAAATGTTAATATATCCGCGGCGTTGTTTATAATCTGCGCTCAATCGGTCTGGCTTCTGTGGCGCCGAGTCGAGCCCGGTTTGCGTCCTCTGACCTTCGGGACCGGTCTTGTGAACTTTCTCTACTGCCTGATCAGCGTCGGCCGGATCGCACATCATTTTACCGGGACGCATATTGAGAACGATTTCTTTCGATCGGGCCTTTTTGATTTGCTGATGCTTCTCTCTTATCAGATCCTCTTCATCCTGCTGACTTACTGCTTTGTCCTGATGGTGAACAGACGACTGATCATGCAGATCGGAACTCAGGAGGAGAAATTCAACAAGGCCTTTCATTCCGCTCCCTATGCAATCACGCTCACCCGCCTGTCCGACGGGACGGTTATCGATGTGAACGAAACTTTCTTTTCCCTTACCGGGTATGATCGCGCCGAGGTTCTGGGAAAAAACACGACGGACTTGCATCTCTGGGAACACAATGAAGATCGCGCCGCCATTATCGACGCTCTGTCAAAGACCGGCAGAGTGCATGGGAAGGAGCTGCGTTTCCGGAGAAAAAACGGGGAAGCCGCCACGGGACTTTTCTCCGCTGATATCATTACAATCGATGGCGAAAAATGCATTCTCTCCAGCATCGGAGATATCACCAAACGCAAACAAACGGAGGAGGCGCTTGAAGAAGAACGAAGCCGACTTCAACAGGCGCTGGATGAGGTCAGGACTTTGCGGGGCATCGTGCCTATCTGTTCATACTGCAAGAAGGTTCGCGACGATGAGGGTTACTGGAACCAGGTGGAAAAATATGTCAGCGACCACACTGAAGCAACGTTCACCCATGGAATTTGTCCGGCTTGTTATGAAAAGGAAAAGAGAAATTTACAAATAAGCAGATAGTATGATTTATGATGTTCTATGTTCTTTAAAAGATATTAAATTGCAATTTATTATGACAGGCATTATTGTTTTTATATTATGGACTATTAAAACGATATGTTATATTATGATAAATAAATTTAAAAATCTCTGACATCGCGTCCGGGGGACGGAGAGGAGTGCCGTGCCGCCCCCGATACGCAGCGTTTGGTATAAAAGCATCAAGATAAAGTTAAGGTAAACATCTATGGGAAATGCGAGGAGGAGCCATGGCTTTTTTCAAATGGAAAGACAGCTTCAACATCGGAAACGATACGATCGACAAGCAGCACAGGTCGCTTCTGGAGTGCCTGAACGATTGCTACCTGGGGGTTTCCTCCGGGAAGCAATCTGAAATCGACCCCGGTCTGATAAAAAGACTCAAGACTTATTCGGACACGCACTTCCGGTATGAGGAATCGCTGCTGCGGACAAAGGGCGATCCAAAATTGGGCGACCACGAAAAGCAGCACAAGTTTTTCGAATCGCAGCTCGCTGAATTTGAGCAGGCAAACATTGTAAAGGCAGAGAAGGCCCCTGAGAGTGTTTTGGTGTTCCTGAGAGACTGGTTTTTGAAGCATATTCTGGAAGAAGACAAGAAAATCTTCTCGTACCTTAAGTAGGGTCGATGTTTGCCGGACATGCGCCTTGATGCAGACGGGCTGAAAACAGCGCCCGGTGGTCAGTCGCGATGTTATGTAAAAGGAGTAAGAAATGGCAAACTTGCGGGTTCTTTTCGTTTGCACGCACAACGGGTCCCGGAGCCGGATGGCAGAAGAGTTCGCCAAACTGGCTGCACCCGGCCGGATAGACGTCTACAGCTCAAGTCTGGAGTCAGATAAAATTGGTCCTCTGCCTGTATTTGTGATGAACGAAGTCGGTGTTAAACTACGTACCTCACCTCCGAAATCCATCTTTGAGAGGTTCAAAGAAAAGGAACTCTTCGACTACGTTATCGCAATTTGCGACCCGGATAGTAAGGAAGAGGTTCCGATATTCTTGTCCGGGGTGGATACTCTTTACAATAAGACCGCGCAGCGATTGAACTGGACTATACCGAACTTCAGATCACTAAGCGGTACCGATGAAGACAAAAAAACAAAAGCAAGACTTATTCGGGATCGAATAAAAACAGAAGTATTAAATTTTTTATCTCAACTCGGCATCAAATCCGATTTTGTATAACTGACATTATTCCGCGCGCCACAAATCTGACAAAGCGCTGTAAAACAGAGCAACAGCTTTATCCGTTTGAAGTGCAAAACCTACGGTATCGAGCATCAAAATGAAAGTATCATATAAAGCCGCTCTTCTATCCGCATTCGTCCTTCCCGGGATTGGCCATCTCTATTTAAAAAAGTATTGGAGGGGGTTGGTTATCATGTTTTTGTCTTGCACCGGATTAGGCTACATGATCTGGTCGGTCACGGTATCTGCACTCAATCGCCTTGACGACGTTATGGTTAAGAT
>CAZOEH010000350.1:3485-3692 GCA_964578785.1 uncultured Desulfonema sp.
ATTGTCGGATCAAAAATATCAACCACAGATCCCTATTATGACGCTGTTTTCTACTTTATTGTTTGCTTTTGGATATTTGCGATCATAGATGCCTATAGAATCGGATGGCAGAGAGAAATCCAGGATAATGAGACTTCCAAATTATAATTCATTTTTCCACACTATAACAATACGTAATACGGGACGTTCGTGCAGAAAGTGCTTGAC
>CAZOEH010000351.1:0-967 GCA_964578785.1 uncultured Desulfonema sp.
CCCAACATACCCGTAACTCCGCAGGCGGATCTTCTCTTTCGATCTTTAATGGACCAGATAAGAGGAATAACTACATGTTCTATAAACTCGAACAATAAGAACCCGATTGCCAGGATTATAATTGCACTTTTCACCGTAGATTCCACTCAATCAGTTTTCATCCGGGGATGGCCCTTTTGAGCGAGCTTGGCTTCTCTCTGCTGGATTTCTTTTGCAACATATATTATCATCGGTAACCTTCCTCCGATTTGCCTTTTCGAGACTTTCCGGAGGGGGAGCCTATATCATTTTAGACAGGATCAGTAGAACCTCTCCGGGTCCTCCACCAGAGGTGGAGGGTTTAGATCAAAACTAAAGGGCTGGATATTTTGTTATAGGAGTAATAATTTACTTGCATATTATACAAAATAGCTTACTATTTTGTAAACCCAAACAATGGATTTGAACGCGGATTTATAGATAGAATCGAAGGGAAATATTCTGATAAGGGATCGAGCAGATATCGTAGGAGCCCATTTTTGGAAATCAACCTATCCGCCCCTGACGAGTTCAAAAGCGTCTTTTCAATTGCTATGTCCCAGTTCGGCCTGGCGTTCTGCTTCAACGTCGTCATGTCGTTCATGCCCTTTTACATAATCAGGGTCAGCCCCTATACCGCCCATGAGACAATACTCTGGATCGGTATGATCATGGGGCTCAACTCATTCATCGCCGCTCTGGCGGCGCCTTTCTGGGGAGGTTTGACCGCGAGAATCCGCCCCAAGGCGCTCTTCCAATGGGCCTTTTTTTCCAATACGATCATCTTTCTTCTCATGGGGTTTACATCCAACCTCCCTCTTCTCCTGGGACTGCGCCTGATCCAGGGAGGCCTCGGCGGCGCCTCCACTATCGGGCTTTTCATGATTTCGGAGATATCCTCCCGTGAGCGGCTGGCCGGAAACCTGAGCGTGTACCAGAATTCCATGAC
>CAZOEH010000351.1:977-3688 GCA_964578785.1 uncultured Desulfonema sp.
CTGGGCCCGCCAGTCGGGGCCTATCTGGCCGCGCATCTGGGATACCGGAGCCCTTTCATCTTCTCTTTTATTCTGGCCGGCATTTGCCTGCTGTTATGCCATATCTACGTGGCCGAAACGGATAAGAAGGAGACCAACCGTAACCAGAAGATCCCCTCGGGCCGGGGTGTTCTGTGGGGATGGGCCTTGATCCTTATCGCCACGATCCACCTGACCTTCCTGCCGAGCATTCTGCCCCATATCCTAGGTGAATTCGGACTTACGGGTGCGAGCGCTCTGAAATCGGCGGGATTCATCATGATGGGTTATACGGCAACGGCCATCACCGGCAGCTACGTGATCAGCCGCCTGACGCCCGGAGCGAAACTGGCCGGGGTGATTGCCGGGGTGTGCCTCATCGCCGCCCTTCTCCAGACACTGCTGTTCGTCTCTAAGGGGGTCGTCAGCTTCACAGCGATACGGATGCTCCAGACCGGTGTCATCGCAGCAGTCATTCCTCTGGTTATGGCCAACTTCGCTTCGGGATTGGGCGGGGCTGGGATCGGCTTTCTCAATTCGGCGCGGTTCGCCGGAAACGCAATCGGCCCTCTGATGGCGACCACAGTTCTGGCCGGTTCGAACCTGCTTACTCTCTATCTGCTGATCTCCGTCCTTACCGCAGGCACCGTTTTAGCCTTCTGGATCACCAGCAGAAAAATGAACACGGCTCATCTTTAATCCGTCCATACTATAATCACTTCAACCCGTCCAGCACCTTCAGAATCTCGCTGTTCTCCGGTATGTCCGACATGCCTGTGCCGTACCGGGCGAATGCAACAGCGCCATTCCGGTCGATCACGAAAAGCGCGGGCATCCTGCCGAGTCTCAGCAGCTTCCATTCCTGCCCGTAAAGACCGGCGAGTTTTTCATCCTCGTCGGGAACACCGATCATGGGCAGCTCCTCTTTCTTCCAGTACTCCGCGACCTTCTCCGCGTCATGCGGCGCGACTACGACAATCACAGCGTTTCTTGACGCGAACTTTTCGAAATCCTTTTTCATCTGACCCAGATGTTTTCTGGCGTAGGGTCAGCTGAACCCGCGCAGTAAGACAAGCATCACCGGCCCCTGCTTACGCAGCTCCGGTAGAGATATCTTCCGGCCATCGTACGAAACCGCTTCGAATTCAGGCGCGGCCATACCGGCGGCGAGAGCCGATAACGCAACGACCGACACTAACATATAAGGGAAATTCATGGGGAGACCTCCTCTGTTTCGCTGAGATAAACCGCAGCCGGCACACCTTGCCGTGAGGAAAATGCAAAGACGCATACCGGAACCGGGTGAGCGGTTCCTGTCATTTATTTAAATACCTTATCCGGCGGGAAATAGTCAAATTCATTAATGCCCGCGGAAGGCGGATTGCAGAGGCTTATTTTAAAAGTATATATAGAAAAATATTTATTCTTTTTAAGAAAATAGATATATAATGAGAGCATGATCCGGCTCAGAGTACTGCAAAAAGAATTAACCGGTACTCTTTTTAAGGACAGGTGTTTATGGAGAGCTTATGAAGAAATTCGGCCGTGGATATATTTCTAATGGCTAAAACATCCCGCCAATTTCAGGTTTTTGCCAAACCCGCCGGCGCCGTCTGCAACCTCCGGTGCAGCTACTGTTATTACCTGAAGAAGGAGAATCTCTATCCGAAGGGCAAATCCTTTCGTATGCCCGACGAGATCCTTGAGCGGTACATTGTACAGCATATCGATGCCTCTGACGCCCCGGTGATCGGTTTTTCCTGGCACGGAGGAGAGCCGACCGTTCTGGGGCTGGACTATTTCCGGAAGATTGTGGCGCTGCAGCGCAGGCATCAGCCTCACGGCAGGCAGATCAGAAACGGCATTCAGACCAATGGCACCCTGCTTGATGAGGAGTGGTGCCGTTTTCTGGCAGCAGAAGGTTTTGGAGTGGGGCTCAGTCTCGACGGTCCTGAAGAATTACACGACGCGTACCGCGTTGGCAGGAAGCAGGAACCGACACATGAGCAGGTGATGCGCGGATATGCGCTCCTGCAAAAGCACCGGATCCCCTTCGATATACTCTGCGTGGTTCATGATCAAAATGTCCGGCACCCCGCCGGGGTATACCGGTTCTTCAAGCAGACAGGCGCCCGCTATCTCGGGTTTCTGCCTCTCGTGGAGCTTCTGCCTGACGGTCGCGGCGTCAGCGGCCGCACGGTGCCGGCTGAAGCCTTTGGTGATTTTCTCTGTACTATCTTTGACGAATGGCTGAGTGAGAACATCGGCCGCGTAAATGTGCAGATATTTGAGGAGGCAATCGGGACCGCCTTCGGACAGGATCACGCGCTCTGTATTTTCCGGAAAACCTGCGGAGATATTCCAGTTATCGAACATAACGGGGACATCTTTGCCTGTGATCATTTTGTGGACATGGAACATCGCCTGGGGAATATCCGGGAAACCCCGCTGGTTGAGCTGCTTGAAGGGCAATCACTGAGGGCGTTCGGACAGGCCAAGCTGGATGGGTTGCCCTCCGTTTGCCGGGACTGTGAAGTTCTTGCAATGTGCAATGGCGGGTGTCCCAAGGACAGGTTTATCCGGACGCCGGACGGTGAAGCAGGTCTGAACTATCTCTGCGCCGGTTACAAACGTTTCTTCACCTATTGCCGCCCTTTCATCGCCGGGCTGTCAGCCCTGTGGCGGCAGCATCC
>CAZOEH010000352.1:0-3685 GCA_964578785.1 uncultured Desulfonema sp.
GTCTGAAGCAGTTTCTTCTGTTGTTCCTCGGGATCAATAGTGTAGTACTTGATCCACAAGGCAAATCCTTTGTGCTGCAGCCGATAGATTCCCTTTTCACCCTCTCTAGAAATGATAATGTGTCGGTCTCTCAATGCCTTGAGTGCGTTTGCAAGCACGGACTCAGTACCCTTGAACTTATCACGGATCTCTTTCTTTGATACCCACTCGTTAAGCCTTTCCGCCATTATCCTTAGAACCTGGCGATAACTCTCTTTCTGAATTTTGTTGTAGAAATTATCTCTGTAGTATCTGTCACCTATCAGCTGTAACGCGCCGCCCGAGCCGAAGATGCCCTTAGCAACGTCAGACCTGTCAATCTTGTAATCCTCGTCGACTGCAAATGAGCAGTACCCCGCTTGCTGTATGAAGTGGGGATATCCATCAGAAAAGGTAGAAAGCAGATTCTTTGCGTCGTCATCAATATCTGTCTTCAGCTGATTCTCGTCGTTCGCTTTTTTCATGCACATATCAACAACCTGAAACACTTCTCTTCCCTCAAGGGTCCCCAATGTGATATCTTCGAACAGCCTCAGAGAAGATTCGTGGCTTTCGGTCAGCACCCTTTTTAAGTCTGGAAGACCAGCAATGCCGATACATATATTTGAGCATCCTCGACGATTGAGTCGTTCAAGCAGCAGTTTAAAGAAACTGCCCAGCCGCAACGAGGGGGATGCATTGTCAGCTTCATCAATAACAATTAGCACCCCTTCGTAGTTGGAACTGAATATTTTCCTGTCTATGCCGTTGTCACATATCCTCGAGCAAGTGTCTCCCAATGAATATGAGAATTCATCGAAAAGCGTTTCCTCATTTTCTTCGGCGCCCTTAGCACTCAATTTGAACCCACTGGCTTCCACTCTTTGAATAAACCCCCAGGCCTCCGCGAAGAACTTCCTCGCCGTCTCGGACTCGGCAAGTTTTCTTCTGAGCCCAAGTTCAATTTTCCTAATTAGACCCATTTGCGTGGTTTTCTGGTCGATATCGGTATCTATCACCAGAAAATTGACTTTCGTGCCCTTGATCGGAATGTGCCCTTCCGCAACCCACTTGATATAGTTCAAAAGGGAGCTCTTCCCAATACCTCGTTCTCCTGTGATCATGAAATTAGTCGGTTGCCCCGATCTGGTCTGGAGAATATGCGCTTCCAACCTCTCTATTTCATCTATGCGGCCAACAAACATGCCAGGGCTTACAGGATAATTGGGCTTAAAAGGATTAATTCGTATGTTCATGATATCTCCTGTGATCCTTTTGCAAGTCTACCGACCAAGCTCACCAGCGGCAATGAAGTGCAGCGGAACTGCCGTGTCCACCGGATTTTTTTGTTAGCTGTTGGTTTTATTCTTAGAGCTTATGGTTTATTACCAATGAGTAAGACAACCTTGCCCTCTTGCAATTCTGAATTTTCTGCCCCAGACATTGGGTATCCTGCATCGCTGAATGCCTTTTGGAGGATTGCCACATAGTGCGGCGCTGTTTGCATACGGCGAATAATAATGCCTGCACCTTTTGGGTTACCGCCAGAATATACGGCTTGGGCTACACCACCGCCTATAATATTCCATCCAGCAGCCTTGAGTAAACCATCAAGCTCTGTAGCAAAGGCATATCCTTCAGCATCACCCATGATGCATGTGATTTCTATTTCCCCCTTTGGGCTTGCTTTGAGGTGTTCGATCAGCCGTGTACGTTGCTCCGGTGATAAAGTACGCGGCATTTGTCGCCTTCGCACCTCTTCCAGAATTTTCTCAAGAGATAGTTGAGCATCAGCCCTGTTTTGTTCTGCTTCAGCTAATTGCTGTTGTGCTTTTATTAATTTCTGTTGTTCAACGGTCAACTCAGCTTGTTTGGACCTAGATTCAGCGGTTGCGGATTCAAGATCTGTTCGGAGTTTAATATTTTCATGAGATAGTGTTGCGGTTTTTTCGTTAGCTTTAGCAGCACTTGCACGGGCCTCTTCAGTTTTAACGTCTGAAATTTGTTTTTCCGTGGCGCTCTGTGCGTCTTTAGCTTTATTTAACTTACGACTCAAATAGATACTTGCCCCTCCAAACACGAAAGACAGTGCCAATGCGATCACCACCCCCATGTTTGCTAAATCTACCCAGCGCTCAAGATTTTGGATATCTGCCATTTTATTTGCCGCTATATTTTATTATTACCAGCTAACAAGTGACAACAGTTCTGGCTATCATTCAGTTTGTAGAGATAGCCAGAAAGCTAAAAGTTGCCGTGCCTTCTTTTTATTCTGATAAATATTATCTGCTCCGCATAAGGCGCATATCTTCTGTTCCCCAACTGGGGGGTTGAGAATACATATCTTTCTTATCACACCTCAAGATTTTAATAAAGTCCTGCTTATTTTATCTGTCTCTTCGGCGCCGAAGAAAAAAGCTTCGGGAAAGAATATCTGAAATTACTGGCAAATGAAATCCGGAGGTAGGGGAAGAAGTCCAATACAAATGAAACAACAACTTTTTATAGAGAATTAGAAATAGTCGCACACACGAACGCGATCAACTGGCAGAGGAATCCGAAGGCTGAATCGTGTCAGTTGAATTGTGATGATCGACATATTATGGATTAAGCAGTTATTGCCTGTAGTTGTGCTGGAATTTTGTTTAGAATAATTTCATTGAGATCAATTTTATGACTAGCATTATCAATATCGATTCCAGTAATATGTCCGTCGTCATCATAATCAAGGACGATGCCTTCGGAAATTTCGACACTTTCCTTGCTGTGTTTCGATGATAGATCAATATAAAGAGAATCAGTTTCGGGATAATAACTCAATTTCATAGTTCAAACCTCCTATCGGGGAAGGCGTTATGTATGGTTTTTTTATCATCAAGTGTTATCACTCTCAAAATTCTGTCACCAAACTCTTCAATCTTTCCCCAAAATCTAAAACGGTTATATTCCTGACGCTCAACTTTTAGCGGATTTTCTATAACCTTGATGCACCATTCCTTTTTTATATATGGACGTTTTCGTAAAACCTCATTTTCAAAATATTCCGTATATTTATATTCTGACATGAACGAATGATACCTTGGTTAAATTAATCTGTAAATATTTCTTTTTCATGCCAACACGGGGGGGTTGAAAATACATATCTTTCTTATCACACTTCAAGATTTTAATAAAGTCCTGCTCATTTTATCTATATTTTGACCTCCTTGATACGCCCAATTTTCATCTTAAATATCTGTCGATTTCCATCGCACCATGAAATATGCCCAAAATATCTATCAAATTCTTGTTTCTGACTAGATAAGCAATTCTATAGTGCCCATATAGAAGAATTCGTATCTCCCCCTCAGGTTCAGTTCTATACTTATATCCTATTTCCGGAAAATCTTTGAGGATTTGGGCTTTTTCATAAATTGCGGAAACAACTTTCTGAGCCGCAGTCGAATTGTCTTGAGCTATATAGTCGTAAATATTTCGAAGCCATTTCTCGGATTCATCTGTCCATCTTATTCTTGCCATGTGTGAATCCGATGCTGCATTTCTTCATTTGTAACAACTCGGCCTTTTCTTGAATCTTCCAGTCCCCCATCTACCATACGATTAAATGCTAATTCTCGCATAATCTCTTCATATGACGCATCATCCGGTTGAGATCTTATCACTTCAG
>CAZOEH010000353.1:0-3682 GCA_964578785.1 uncultured Desulfonema sp.
CCTGGTTTCTTACCGCCTGACTCCCAGCTCGCAACAGATGTTTTGCTCACGTTCAGATAAGCGGCAAAAACAGCCTGGCTGAAGCGATAACGCAATCTTATCTGTCTAATTTCATTTGGTTTATATGTCTTCACAGGCGGCAAACAAAGCGCATCAAATTCTCGCATTGTTATTTCATCCATGATACCCGCATTATGCAAGCCCTTTGCGGTCTCATGAACGACCGATAAAATACTGTCATGTCTCTTTTTCAATACAGTCCACCTCCTTTAACTCACCACAATGCAATGCTGCATTTATTTTTCCGGGTTTCAATGTAAGATAATATTTTGCCAGGCGCTTCAGCGCCTTCATCTCATCATGTTCAATGTTGTCCCGGCTGTTCTTTGAAAAAAGATACAGAAAAAACGCCTTTTTGCAGGCTTGAAATCCAAGCAGGGTTCTCCAGCTCCCGCGTTTTCCCTGGCCGGGAATGGCAACCCGTTTCTTGAACAGACCCGCACCGAGATTTGCATCGATAAGTCCTTTATTCATCTCTGCCACTGCCTGACAAATATGTACATCTGTAAGCCCTTCGTGTCGAGCCAAACGTGAGAACACTTTTGAAAGATAAATATTCACAATAAATTCTCTCGTAGTCGTTTTTTCTATATAGCCTGGTTATACGAACATAGTCAAGTCTTTCCTCTTTTCTTTTTAACCGGATCATGACCTTTCTGCCAAAATATATTAAGTTGTTTTCCAACAGAGTCAAGAAATATCAGGCTTTCAATCGTGTTAATTCCGGGAATATCATCCAGTCTGCCGGGAGGCTCATAAGACACCTTAATCAACGAGTTATCCGTACTGACAACATCCCTGACCCTGTAAAGCTGAATCCCGGTTTCCTGCCTGGTGACAACAGGGAAACCATGCGGGCCGTTGATATATTTCATCGGGCCTTTTGATTTCGTATAAGAAGAGACGAACTCATTGTGACCGGATATCCTCGCAGACAATAATTCATCTGCAAGAGCTTGAAATGAAGCCGCCTGATCGGAAACTAAAGATGAAAATGCCTTGTCGATCTCAAATCCGATGCTGTTGCGGGCGCATGCGACGCTTGCAAGAATTGTGGTGCCCGTTCCCAGAAACGGGTCAAGTACCGTATCTTCATAAAGGGAATACATATTGATCAGGCGGCAGGCAAGCTCAATAGGGTAGGCGGCGCTTCTTTTGCGCAAATCCGGGTTATTGAGTTCCTGTGATGCGCCTTTGAAATCCCATACATCTGAAAACCACTTGTTTCTTTCTTCCCAGAAAAAAGAGCTTCTCATTCTTGAAGACTTTTCAGATTCAGTCTTAAATTCCCTCTTTGCCCCTTTCCGGAAGATAAGTATGTATTCATGCTCAAGTGTAACGTAAGCGCCTGAAGGCAGCATGCCCGAACCCATGAATTTATTGGGCGCATTAGTCTGTTTTCTCCAGATAATAACCGGCAGGCAGTCAAAACCGATTGCCCGGAAGGAGCTGATGATGCGGGAATGATTCGGATAGAGCTGAAACCTTTCACCGATTGTTCTGACCGCATCCCCGATATTTATGCAGGCAAAGGAGCCTTTCTTAAGAACCCTGTAAAGTTCATGCCAGACCTTATCAAGCTCAAGATGCATGGCTTCAAAAGCGCCTTTACCGTCATTATTATCAAGGGCATTCTTTGCGGCAGGTGATATGGATGAAAAAAGTTCGTCCCACATGCGGATCATGGGATACGGGGGTGATGTCACGACCAGATCGATCGATTCATCCTTTATCCCGTTCATCCGGCGTGAATCCGACAGAACTATCCTGTGTTGCGTCTCCATTGCAATGAAGATGTTTCTGGTTTCTGGTCTCTGGTTTATGGTTTCTGGTCTCTGGTTTCTGGTTGCTGG
The DNA here is from genome assembly GCA_964578785.1 of uncultured Desulfonema sp. Lineage (GTDB taxonomy): Bacteria > Desulfobacterota > Desulfobacteria > Desulfobacterales > RPRI01 > RPRI01. The sequence continues at coordinate 1,914 of CAZOEH010000353.1, forward strand.
TTTATGATTTTTTGAATTTCTGGCCTTTTATTGCGGATTGTTTTAAATAATTCATGAATCCGGAGATCAATTTTTTTGTAGAGAACACTATTGTTAGCAAGGAATCGAATTCTTCTTTAGTAATATATCTCTGATCCAATGCTATATAGAGTTGTGATTCGACTTCCCCGGCCGAGCCCTTAGCAATGGAAAGAAACTGTGAAAATTCTGCAGAGCCTCCTCGTTCAAATCCTTCAGAAATATTCGACATTACTGATATGACTGCTCGACGGATTTGCTCACGGAGTGCAAAGTCTTTCGCAAAAGCTCCTTTTCCGGAGCATGTATAAATGGCCTTGGTTAATTCCCGCGCTTTCTGCCAGGCTTCAATATCTTCGAAATTCTGAATCGTTGCCATTTATCAACCCTAAATATAACCAGAAACCATAAATCAGAGACTGTTCCATTTCAACCAGAAACCATGAACCAGAAACCAGAGACCGCTTTTTACTTCACTTTCCACGAAACGACAAAGCTCCTGTCATCCCCCAGAGTCGATCCTCCGGTCTGAGTTACAAGCAGAAAAACAAGTTCGTCCTTCCCGTCATTATCTATATCGCCCAGTGTGTAATCACTGATATAGCCTGAAAATTTCCTGGTTTTCCAGATGGGAGAAAGCCCGACATTATCCCATGAAAGGCATTCGAAATAACCGCTTTTGAAAATCCTGATTCTCGAAAAAATACCTCCCGACGTATCGATATTTTTAACTATCAGCACCTCTTTCTTTTTGTCATTGCCGAAGTCGGTTACAATAATCCGCTGCGGCAGATAAAGCCTGGTTTGAGGTCTCGGATCGGGATCATATCTTGTTTTCTTCGCGGCTTCAATTTCAGCCGGAGGTTCGAGATACGAGCTGCTTCCGCCGTAAGGTTCGCTGCTAGTCCATTCTTCGTTTCCGTTTGCATCAAAAAGCCCCAGATACTCGTTCGAATTAAACCCGAGTGTCATCTCCTGGCCTGAATTCAATACATCGCCGTAATTGAAACCGTAAACATTTAAGCCTTTGGGCAGAACCTCCTTGTTTACGGAGATATAATTCCCGCTTACCCATTTAAGTTCATACACATTTCCGGAGAAGATGTTTGAATTTCCCCCTTTTTGTCCGAACAGAACTTTCCCGCCGCGGCCCGGAATATCAAGCACCCTGTAATGCCAGTCTTCATTATCGGAGATCTTTTTATAATCCTTTCCATCCCATTCAAGCACAAAAGAAATAACTCTTCCGCCTTCGCTTATTGCCGTTACGAATATTTCGGCCTTTTTGTTTCCGTTTATGTCCGCAACATCTATCCCTTTATAAAATTCGTATATTTTCCCGGCAACCTCTTTTATCTTCTCAAATTTCCCGGCGGTCTGCCTGTAAATGAAAATATTGTGATCATCCGCAAAAACGGTTTCCATCTTGCCGTCGCCATCGGTATCTCCGATGGCAAGCCCTTTCAGTTTCGTCTCAAATTTCTTAGATTTCCATAATACAGCAGCCGGTTCGGCTGAGCCGGAGAAGGCTTCATCGGAAGCCATCTTTATTCCGCTCTGCTTTGCCCACATCTCTTCCGGATTTTTGCGGCTGTCCAAACTCTGTCCCCCGCCTGAAGGCTGTTGCGAGGCCGCCTGTTTTGCCGGCGCCTGGGAAGAAACGGTTTTTCTTCCGAAAACGGTTTCGTTGATCTTTGCCGCAAATACATTTATGTGATAAATGACGTCTCCCTGGCTGCTTCCGAATTCAT
>CAZOEH010000354.1:0-3674 GCA_964578785.1 uncultured Desulfonema sp.
TTTCATCCCTATAACACACTTTTCGAGGTGTCCGCTATACCTGTACCATTTCAATTTGATCAAACTCTTTTCCCAATAGAAAATCCAAGTCCGTCAAAACAAACACACGAGTACCAAATCGCTGAAAGAATTGTCGGTATCGTCGGATGTTTCCTTTTCCACCTATACGAGCGAAACGGACAGGGGATTGGTTGCTGCCCCATGCTGGACTCAGCACGCATGCTAAATGCGGCAGTACAATATAGTCGCTATCCCCTTCAACTAAGACAACTGCATCAGCAAAAAAAGCAATGTTGTTGTTCTCGTAGCAGATAATCTGAAATTGATCTCTTGTATTAGTGTCTCCCAAGTCAATTGCATGCACTGCTCCAAACGGTTTGGCAGAAATAGCAGCATCAAACTTCTTCTTCATTTTGACAAAGGTGGTGGTAGTCTGGGGGCCAAAAAAAGAAGGCGAATGTGTGGTAACTATAACAGGATGCTTCTGGGAGAATATACCCAAGGCATCAAACAATACTTGCTGGGCTTTGGGATGCAGATACAATTCTGGCTCTTCAAAGAGGAGTATATATATGGGTTGGTTTGATGTCTGTCTGCTTTCGTCTAGAATTAATCCAGTCTTGCTGAGTTCAACAAATGTCCGGAGAACGGCAAAAACAATAGCACGTCGAAGACCATCTCCTTTTGTATCAATAGGACCATCAACCCCATCGTTTGCGTAGATCACTGCTGACGAGAGTATTGTCTTAAGTTCAGGCGGTGGTATTGTAATTCGCAATTTGACTGCCTTGAAGCTGTCTTGAACAAATCGCTCGACAGTTTCTTCAATGGTCTTGACTGGAACAAGTCGAGCATCTATCTCTGTGCCGTCTAGACGAACGGTGCGATTAAGTTTTTCGTTTAGCTGGTCAAATAGGCTCTTCTCCTCAGAAAGATGAGGTTCAATGGCTTTTAACAGGATTCCAAGCACCTTGCCAAACGGGGTGCTTTCAGTGGTTTTCACATCGTCTTTGAGGTCCTTTACTGCCGGAATGTAAATTGGTTCTGGTAGCATGGCAGAAATACTTCTGTCGATTCCTGTTGGCAGGTCAACGTCAGAGAGACATTTTTGTTCATCGGGCAGACTATCAGCCAGTTCTTGAATTTTGGCCTTCATGTCGCCTTGATTCATCGCAGGTGCAATTTTGCCATTGAGTTCCGGAAACTTTCCCAAAATTGCATCGACAAAGAGTTGGCCCGCTTTCTTGCCTTTCATCAAATCGGAGATAATTAAATCAGAAAACCGATCTTCTTTGGGGAGCAATTTTCTGTATTTGAGGGTACTCTTACCATCATGACCGTAAAGTCGCACTAATGTTAACATTCCATTTTTGACAATTGCGTCTATCTTTACTCGATGTTCTTCTGCCAGACGAGATAGATCCGAATCGTTGATTTCTGCCAATGCCAATTCGATGCGGACATTTATGGAAGGGTCGAAGTAATGGATCTTCGGCAAGGCAGACCCAGAGAAGAACAGTGAGATTGCCTGTAGAACCGAAGATTTGCCAGTATTGTTCTCGCCGATTAGACAAGCAAACTGCGAAAGGGGGATGTTGATCTCCCGCAACCCTTTGTAATTTGAAATCAGCAAATGTGTTATTTTCATTCGATGGGTCCCCAATACTATTCTATGATCCAACAGACAAGACTTTACACTAAGAAAAATCTCACAGATCAACTGCCTTTGTCTTTACAAAATGAGTCCTTCGAGCCCTTTCATTCGCCCGCACATGTCCCGTATGTCCTCTTTACATCTATACCAATCAATATCATAAAATGCTGAAATAAATTCAGCAACCTGTACAGAATTTGTTCCTGAAATGAATTCACGTCATCGTTCAGCATGGCAAAACAGTTTTATGTCTCAAATGTCCCATAACTGTCTAATTTCAATTAACTATTTCCCAGTACCCGCCCCTGTCCGGGCCGATACGTTTAATCAGACCTTTTCCCTTGAGCTTCATCAAGTTATATTCAACGGTCTTCTTTGTGAGATTTCCTTCTGCGGCCATTGCCTCTTTGCTGATGGAAGGATTCTTTCTGATTAGGTCATAAATAGTTTTCTCATTCACAGAAAGGTTTTCTACCCCCCTTTCTACCCCCCATTCTACCCCTCTTTCTACCCCCTTGATTCTTTTACCTGCCGATTCTTTTGATAACCCTACATCTGCGCTATCTTGGAGCATGGGGCGCTTGAATGTGATTGTGAAAAATGTGGTCTGACTGATCTTTGGGGGCTGCAATCCCGCAGCGGCCACGGCCTCTCGCATCCTTCTGATCCCTGTGCCCGCAAGTTCTACCTTGTCCATTCTAAAGAAGAGGTCGGCGATCCGCACATTTCTCCTTACGGATATTTTACCGAAGTCTTTTTTATCCAGCCCTTTCGGCAAACCTCCGGGGTTTATGATGTCAACACGGTCTTTATGGACTTCAACCATCAGGCTTGTGCCGCGCATGCCATAGTCACGGTGAATGATGGCGTTGGCGACGGCCTCACGGAGAGCTTCGAGGGGTAGTTCATAAATATCCCTGCGGTTCATGCCGATTATTTCGCTTCGCCTGTTGAGGTGCTTCTTAAGGAACATCTCGGCGGCGTTGAACTGGGTGAGCAGGTCATCTTCAACATCCTGTCGGTCATAAATATGCACGCGGTCTGTACCCTTAAAGGCAATGAGCGTCATCTGCGCGTGTAAAATGAACTTGCGGGGTTTTTCTGCAAAGAAGAGAATACCGGCATTAGTTATCTTGTCACTGAGCGCTATGTTGAGACTATTAAGGATATCGTGAGGAACGATCTTCTTTATCCCGATATCGGCTTCTTTGAGGAAGTTTCTTATCTTCGCTCTGGATATGTCGTTCCATGTTGCGTCTTTGTTGATCTTTTCCTCGAAGGAGATTTCTTCATGCTCCCGAAACATAACCCGCAATTCGTGGTTCGTCATCTTCTGCGTGGTACCATCGAGTCTCCTGAAGTAACCGGAACTGCACCCGTAGGGTTTTTCTTCTCCCTGTGGTACTTCTATGGTGACGACATTTTGAACCTGTTTGATCTTTACCTGTATCGGCGGGTTGCAATTCCGTGCTACAGAGTTGATTTTGGCTTTAAAGTCGTTTGTAAGTTTTTCCCCTGTAACTGTACGGTCATCACGTACTCCAAGAAGGATAACTCCGCCCTTTGTATTTGCAAAAGCTACGATATCTTCATCAATGCGGGAGCTGAAGCGTTCTTTAAACTCAACCGTTAGCCCTTCGCCTTCCTGAATAAGGATTTCGACTTTATCTATCGTTAGCATCGGTATAAATATCCTATAAAGATTGTTTCATATGAGTTTCCATCTTACTACAAACAGCTCTTTTTTATCAATTTGTTGTTTAAGACGGGCCTCTATCTCCCCAATCAGTTTTTCCTTCCGAACATCAACATCATCCTGGGCCTGGAAAAGATTCATACGCAGGGCATTTCGTTTCTTTTCCATCTCCTTGATATGCCGCTGGGCCTTTATCTTATCTTCTAAATTCAGTATTTTTTTGGCTTCGGTTTTCCGGAATTTTATCTCCTTGTCCAATGTCTTAAGCTCAATTTCAAGGCTGCCTTTCACATCATCCGCCCATTTTTCCAGTTTTCCCATTTC
>CAZOEH010000355.1:0-3671 GCA_964578785.1 uncultured Desulfonema sp.
TTGTAAAGAATGTTAAAACCGGCGAAGAGAAAGAGCTTGCTGTTGACGGATGCTTTATCTGGGTCGGAATTCTTCCGAATACCGATTTTATAGGAAATTCCGTTAAACTCGATGATTATGGATTTGTAATTGCCAATCATAAAATGGAAACATCGGTTCCAGGTGTATTTGCGGCGGGCGACGGCCGCGATACCCCTTTGCGTCAGATTGCGACTGCCGTGGGAGATGCCGCGTTAGCCGCATTTTCAGCCGAACATTACATTGAAAGCCTGAAAAAATGAGATTCAATCCGACCCGTATTCTTTTGATTCTGTTTATAGCAATGATAGCAATGATTGTATGCCAGGGGTGTGCGTTGTTTGCGGTCAAGGAAGAAAAATATGCACAGGAACTTGCCGATGACGGCATGGAAGCTTACCAGGAAGGGGATTACAAGGAAGCGATAGAATCCTTTGAGAAAATAAAGGACTGGTATCCGTTCAGCAAGTTTGCGATGCTCGCAGAGCTAAAAATAGCCGATTCCCACTACAAGCTGAAAGAATATGATGATGCGGTCACTGCGTACGAGGAATTCGAAAATCTTCATCCTCTCAATGAAGCAATCCCGTACGTAATTTTCCAGACAGGGTTATGTTATTTTGAGCAGGTTGATACTCCCGACAGGGATCAGACCAGAACGCGGAAAGCCCTTGATGCTTTCAACCGTCAGATTAAGCGGTTTCCAAAGGATATTTATGCGCTGAAGGCCGGTGAATACACTAATGTCTGCTACAAAAGCCTAGCAGAATCGGAACTGGGAATCGGCATATATTATTATAAATCAAAACATTACATGGCCGCTCTGAAACGCTTTAAAGCCGTTCTTACCAATTATCCGGACGTCGGAGTCCATCATCAGGCCATTCAATATATCGCAATGTGCGAAATTTTGCTGTCAAAACAGGATAACAGGATACCTTTGCGTAACTAACTTTAGGGGCGGCAGGAGTATCCGCTCTGATACAATGTTATGCAAAGCTATAAAAAAAGTGCTTTACACTGAATCTGTTTTGGTGTATCAGCGCGTATCCTGTTTTATGATTGCATCTATTTAGTAAGTTTAGACAGGTTTAATGCAGCAGAATTCGATAATTTCGACTTATTTCAAAGTCGTAGGTTTTAAGGAGAGATATTATGTCCAGAATGTGTGAAATATGCGGGAAAAAACCTATGGTTGGAAGCAATGTAAGCCATGCTCATAATGTGACTAGCCGCAGGTTCAATCCCAACCTTCAGAGCGTCAGGGCACTGCGCAACGGGAAGGTAAAAAAGATTGTGGTCTGCACAAGTTGCATCAGATCCGGTCTCGTTGTCAAAGCACCGTAATTTTCAACCACCGAATATTACTCATCAATCCGCTTTGCATCTGTAACCAGTTTTACTTTCTTCAGATCCGATAAAACTTTCTTTAAATGATCGGTGTCTCTGACAGTAAGCGTAAAAAGGCTGTCAACGGTCTTGTTTTCCCGTGTGACGGTGTTGGCGCCTATTATATTTGCGCCGTTTTTGCTTATATTGGAAGCTATATCAGCCAGAAGGCCGACCCTGTCGAAGGAAGAGATTTGGATTTTAACCTGATATAAATCGGATGAATTAACATTCCACTCTACATCTATCTGCCGTTCCGGATTCATCTTCAGGGCATTCACGCAGATAGTTCTGTGAACTGTAACTCCGTAACCCTGAGTGATATATCCTGTTATAGAGTCGCCCGGGACCGGCTGGCAGCATTTTCCGAACTTGATTAAAATATCATCAATTCCCTTGACAACAACACCCGAAGTTGTTTTTTTCTTTCTGACCCGGCCGATCAGTTTATCCAGTATTGATCCATCATCTTCCGCCTCCGGCTTCGTTACAAATTTTCTTACAATCTGCAGCGGAGTGGTTTTCCCGTAACCGACGCTTGCTATCATGTCCTCAAAAGTCTTGAAGCCAAGCTGCTCTATCACTTTATCCATCTCTTCCGATTTCATGAGAGTGGTAAAGTTCAGGCGCTCTTTCCGGAAAGCCTTCTCGCACATTTCCCTTCCCAGGGTTATGCTTCGGTCCTTCTCCTGGGTTTTGATCCACTGCCTGATCCTTGATCTGGCTTTCACCGACTTTACGAATTTAAGCCAGTCTTTGCTGGGATGATGCCCCTTTGCGGTAACTATCTCGACTATGTTGCCGGTCTGAAGCTCGTAGTTTAAAGGAACCATGCGCCCGTTGACTTTTGCACCTGCGCACTGATTTCCGACTTCGGTATGAATAAGATAGGCAAAATCAACAGGAGTTGCGCCTTTCGGAAGAGATTTGATGGCGCCTTTGGGGCTGAACACATAGACTTCGTCCGGATAAAGATCTATTCTGACATTTTCAAGAAATTCAACAGGATCTTTGCACTCCTCCTGGTTATCGACAAGTTTCTGAATCCACGAAAACTTCTTGCTTATGTTGTCATCTATGTTCTTTCCCTCTTTGTAGCTCCAATGGGCCGCGATACCTGACTTTGCGACCCTGTCCATTTCCCATGTCCTGATTTGTATTTCAATCCTTTCGCCTATGGGGCCGACAACGGTTGTATGAAGTGACTGGTACATGTTAGGTTTGGGAAACCCTATATAATCTTTGAATTTATGGGCTATCGGTTTCCAGAGGGCATGCACCAAACCAAGAGCCTCATAACATTGCGGAATTGTATCAAGGATTATTCTGAATGCGATGATATCGTAAACCTGGTCAAATTCAAGGTTCTGTTTTACCATTTTCTGGTAAATGCTGTAGTAGTATTTATATCTCCCCGACACCTCGCACTTCAGGTTATTCTCATCCATTTTTTTCTGAATATAGCTCTTTACTGTCCCGACATATTTTTCCCGCTCCTCTTTGTCTTTGCTCACCAGATTCTTAATTTTTGTATATTCATCCGGCTGAATATACATAAAAGATGTGTTTTCGAGCTCATGCTTTATCCAGTAGATTCCCAGACGGGCGGCAATCGGCGCATACATGTCGAGTGTTTCCTGGGCTATTTTTATTCTTTTTTCTTCGCTCTGGAACTGAAGGGTTCTCATGTTGTGAAGCCGGTCGGCAAGCTTTATAAGAATGACCCTGATATCGTCCGCCATTGCAAGAAACATTTTTCTTATGCTCTCGGCCTGGCGGGCGGCCTGGGAATCGCTGAATGGGAGCTTACTGAGTTTTGTCACACCGGAAACGATATGCGAGATTTCCTGGCCGAAAAGATCGGTTATTTCCTCGGGAGTAGCGTGTGTATCTTCCACAACATCGTGCAAAAGTCCGGCTGCGATGCTCACTACGTCCAGCTTCATATCCGCAAGAATCCCTGCTACCTCAAGAGGATGCGAGAGGTAAGGCTCCCCGGACAGCCGAACCTGGCCTTCATGAACTCTTGCTGAATAGATATAGGCACGGTCAAGTATATCAAGATCGGCATCCGGATTATTTTCAGTAACTTTATCTATAATATCCGTAATCCTGATCATCTATATATCCTAAAAAGTTAAATTCAGACGGCAAAGTAAAAAGCTCATTATGCAAGGCGCACAAATCTTGAGGAATGAAGCGTGCTTTATAGTACGCTGCAATGACGAAAGATGAAGTGCAACACAGCAGAATGACTTTTTACG
>CAZOEH010000356.1:0-3665 GCA_964578785.1 uncultured Desulfonema sp.
TCACCAAGTGCCCCGCTTTCGCGGGAATGACATAAAAGAGATAGTTTAGACTTATTATAAAGCCATCAAAACTGATGGCAGAATTATACAAAAATGTAAAAAATAGCAAGCTTTCTTGTTCAGGAAATAAAATCAATGATTCTTCATGTCGATATGGATGCATTTTTTGCCTCTGTGGAGAAGCTCGATAACCCGAAGCTTGCCGGGAAATGTGTGATCGTAGGAGGGTTATCCGGACGAGGTGTTGTTTCTGCGGCAAGTTATGAAGCTAGAAAATTAGGTGTTCATTCGGCAATGCCGATGTATCTGGCAAAGCAGAAATGTCCTCACGGCATATTCCTTTCTCCCAGAATGAAACGGTATTCCGAATTATCTGAAAAAATAATGGTCATTCTGGGAACATTCTCTCCCCTTGTTGAACCTGTCTCAATTGATGAAGCCTATGTGGATATTTCGGGATGCAAAAAGCTTCATGGTGATTATGTGATGACCGGCACTGCGGTTAAAAAGAAGATAAAAGAGAGCGTCAGTCTTAGTTGTTCCGTTGGAATAGCGCCCTGCAAATTCCTTGCGAAAATCGCATCCGATATGAATAAACCGGATGGTTTAATGGTTATATCTGAAGAAAACGCCGGCAGTTTTGCGGAATCCGTTCCGATAGGTAAAGTGCCCGGGGTTGGAAAAGTAACATTGAAAGAGTTGGAGATAATCGGGATTAAGATGCTCGGAGATGTTAAAAAATATCCGCAGGAGATTTTGATAAAGAGGTTAGGAAAATTCGGATTAAGGTTGATGGAACTTGCATCAGGCTCGGACGATTCCCCTGTTTTACCTTCCGCCCCAAGCAAGTCCATAAGCGTTGAAACCACGCTTAAAAAAGACTCTTCAGACAGAAATCTGTTGAAAGGATTCCTCCTGAAACAGTCTGAAGAGGTAGGAAGCGAATTGAGAAGGCTCGGCATGAGGGCAAAAACAATTGTGCTTAAATTAAAACATGCCGATTTCAGGCAGATTACTAGAAGCATTTCCGTCAAAGCACCTGTTTGTTCTTCACAGGCCATATATAAAGAGGTCTTAAAGCTCCTTGATGCCTATGGCATTAATGAAAAAATAAGACTGATCGGCGTTGGCGTAACAAGCCTTGTTCCCGGTTCGGACCCTGTCCAGATGAGCATCTTTGAAGCGGATAATAAGAAGGACGGCAAATGGGAGAAGGTGGACAGGGCGGTCGACGATATAAAAAAGAAATTCGGAAAAGATATTCTGATACAACCTTTAAATCAGTCCTGAAGATACCGGAGAAGTTAAATAGCGCCCATCCGGAAACTAAATATGGGAATTGATCCATGCTTCAAGATCATTTAAAACCGGTTTTCTCACATCCTCCCTTTCATTGTAGACCTCATGGTAGAGGCCGTCGTAAACATGAATCGTCTTGTCTTTTATCGCAAGTCGTTCGAATAAGGATTTTGATGCTTCTGCATTAACGAGATGATCATCTCCTGCAATCTGCATGAGCACCGGTATCTTAATTCCCTGCGCATCTTTGTTCGCGTTTTCCATCGCGGATAAAAACTCGGTAAACCAGCGGGCTGATACACGGTCATGGACGAGAGGATCATTTTTATAGGCGGCAACTACTTTATCATCATGGCTTATCTTTGAGGGATCCAGCTCATTGTTTAAGCTCAATCCCGGCCATAATGACGACATCACCTTTCCGAGGGCGGCTTTTATTGCCGGAACTTTTACGGCCACGCCGAGAGACGGGGATGAAACAATCAGGCCGTCAACAGTTCCCTGCCTGCTGATTGCATAATTTATTGCTATAAGCCCTCCCATGCTGTGCCCGAGCAGAAAGCATTTCATGCCGGGTTTTTTTTCTTTTGACGCCGTTTCGATTATGGAATGAAGGTCTTCAAGATATTCACTGAATGAAAGTACATGGCCCCTTTCCCCGTCGCTTTTTCCGTGACCGCGGAAATCGGGAGCATAAACGGTGATTCCTTTCGGTACAATTTGTTTTACCACGTTGACATATCTTCCGGAATGCTCTCCCAGGCCGTGGGCGATTACCATTACCGCTTTTTCAGAATCGGCTTTATATCTGCGGTAAAAAATATTCCGGTCTTTTAGTTTGATATATCCATCTGTGTATCCGGTCGGATTTTTCAAGGCAACTCCTTACGTTATGTTTATTTCTGAGGGCTTCGTAAAAGTAATATGCGGGCGGATTTCCCGTTTATCGGGGTTAAGAGAGCATATTTTACTATTTACGAATTCATAATATTTGGGAAACACTAACAAGGGTCTTTCCGATTGTCAATTATTGATAACTGATATTGCCTACAGTCTTGACACCCGTATGCCGTTTTAATATATTCGGAATGAACGCTAATTTATTTTACTGTAATTTAATGCTGTTATAAGGCTGGTATGTTTAGTGTATCCTCTTTGATAAATCCGTTCACCGCCCTTGGAAAGGGCACCATATTTATAACTCAGGAGATGGGGCGTATTGCCGTTTTCTTTTTCAAAAGCCTTGCGCTCATATTTTCCCGCCCTTTTCAGTTCGGCAAGATCATACAGCAAACCTATTTTATAGGAGCAAAATCGGTATTTGTAATTTGCCTAACAGGGGCATTTACCGGCATGGTTCTCGGCCTCCAGGGCTACTACACTCTCGTTAAGTTCGGCTCAACAGGATTCCTGGGCGCAGCAGTCGCCCTTTCCCTTATAAGGGAGTTGGGGCCGGTGCTGACCGCCATCATGGTGACAGGAAGAGCCGGTTCGGCCATGGCTGCTGAAGTCGGCATAATGAGGATATCCGAAGAGATTGACGCGCTTGATACAATGGATATAAATCCGCTCCGCTTTCTTGTAAGCCCCAAGCTTGCCGCAGCCCTTATAAGCATGCCTCTTCTTACCGCTCTTTTTGATGTTGTGGGGATAATCGGCGGATACCTGACAGGATCTCTTCTGCTGGGAATAAGCCCCGGTGTGTATTTTATGCGTATTGAAACAAGTGTAATCATGGCGGATGTAACGGGAGGTTTTATCAAGTCGGTTGTTTTTGCGTCTGTTATTGTGACAATATGCTGTTTTCAGGGATATTTCACACACACACGGGCCGAAGGTTTCGGCGCAAAAGGCGTCAGTCTTTCAACGACTTCGGCGGTTGTAATTTCATGTGTTCTGATCCTGATAACGGATTACGTTTTAACATCTTTCCTTCTGTAACGGATATATGAAAGAACCTTTTATTCAATTTAAAAATGTCTATAAGAAATTCGGTGATAATCAGGTTTTAACCGGCGCCGATCTCAGCCTTTACAAGGGTGAGATAACAACTATTATAGGCAAAAGCGGAGTAGGCAAAAGCGTTCTTTTAAAGCATATCATAGGGCTCATTGAACAGGATTCGGGATCAATACTTTTTGAAGGGCGCCCTGTTTCGGAGATGAAAAAAGCCGAGAGAAAAATCTTAAAAAGAAAATGCAGCTACATGTTTCAGGGAACAGCGCTTTTCGATTCATTGACCGTATATGAAAATATAGCCCTCCCGCTGAAGGAAACTACTTCTTTAGCCGATAAAGAGATAAACAGGCGGGTCAGGGATAAAATGAACCAGCTCGATCTGCATGGAATAGACGACAAATATCCTT